>JACIZN010000141.1 GCA_014359405.1 Candidatus Caldatribacterium sp. | reverse complement strand
ATCCTTACTGAATTGGAACCCATAGACGGTTCGCAACCCGTTATCCAAAAGGTAACACTTCCTCGGATTCCGGACTTGCTCCTTGAGAGAACACGAGAACTTTCGGACAAAGAAGAAAAGTCCTATATCCTCAAGATGCAAAACGTAGCTCAGTAGCGTCCTCTTAGTGACAGGATATACCTCCTTTATCCACCTGAAAAAGGCATTCAGCGAAAAGAGACTTGCCATATTAGTGACCAGAAATTTTATGAGCTCCCTCAGAACGACCTGGTTTTTGATGCTGTAGCGCTCGATGAGGTCACGAAAGTACATCACCTCGAGGTATTCCCTGAGTATCCGGAGCTTGACATCAGGGTTTTCCTCTAAGACTACCTCGGGAAATCCTCCAGTTTCGAGGTGCTCGTAGAGGTATTTGCTGACTGGAAACCTTTCCAGGGAGTACAAGAGGGTGCGCGTATCTACACGTATCCCCTTGGCGGTGAGAACTTCTCTGAAAGAAAAGGGCAAAATTTCAAAATTGATGGCTCTTCCCCTCAATTGGGTCGCAATTTCCCGACTCAAAAGCTTAGACGAAGAACCCGTTAGAAAAACCCGAAATCTCCTCGTATCGTAAATTCTCCGAACCCCTATCTCCCAATCAGCTACATTTTGGATTTCGTCCAAGAATACATAGCTCGTTTCTCTCATGTGTTCTGGATAGAGTTCCCTGTAAGCCTCAAGAATGAGCTCCATGTCCGCCGCACGGCAGGGCAAAAGTCTCGGATCGTCAAAGCTGAGGTAGATAATCCGTTCCCGAGGAATACCCAGAGACTGCAACTTCTTCATGAGGGAGAACAGAAGGTACGTCTTACCACTCCTTCGGGGTCCAACGATGGCCACAATCTTCTGCGAACTCAAGGGTATATCGACCTCTCTGGGAACAACCTCTGGAAGTTCTCCCTCCTGGAATTCCCGTATTACTCCCTTGACTACTTCTTTGTTCATGGTTCCCCCAATGATACCATTTCCGCCTAATTTTGGTATCATAAATGATACCAAAAACCGAGGAGAACTGCAATGAGGAGAAAAAGCCGTAGGGACTCATACCTGGCCATCCCCTTGAAATACAAGACTGCTTCGCTTTGCTCGCAGCGACCGAAAGAAGCACCCTCACAGGGATGGGAAGAGGTTCCCACGAGGTGGCGGTTCCGTCTCCGAAGCTGTCTTTCTTGCACAAAGGAGAGGAAGCGGACTGAGCCCCCTTGACAGCCTCCTTTTTCTCCCCTACACTTTTCTTAACCGGTTCAGTAAACCGGTTCAGATAACCATGGTTACCATTGCCGAAATCGCCCGTTTAGCCGGAGTTTCAAAAGCTACGGTCTCAAATGTCCTGAATGGTCGGACTGACCAGGTGAGCCCTGAAACCCGGGCCCGGATTGAGCGAATCATGAAAGAGTGCGGATATGTCCCCAAAAGGGCTGCCCGGAGCCTGAAATCGAACCGGACCCGGACCATCGCTCTTCTTTTCCCACACCTTCCCGCCAGTCTCGTGGCCAACACCTTCTTCTTTCCGGGGTTTTTAAGCGGTGTTGCCCGAGCCTGTGAGGAATCGAGCTACCAGCTCCTCATCACCACCAGTGCGAAATCCTGCGATACCGAGTTCCACTACGAGGCCTTAGTTCAGAGCCGAAGTGTCGACGGTTTCATCGTGAGCGAAATTTTCGTTGATGATCCCCGCTTTTCGGTCCTCCGCAAATTCAACGTGCCTTTCGTGAGCATCGGGAAACCCGAGGGGGAAGATGTTTCCTGGATTAGCTGGGTGGACCACAACCAGGAGGAACTTGCGTACCAGGCGACCCGAAAGCTTGTGGAGCTCGGGCACCGGGATATCCTCTTTGTGGGTCTCTCCCGCAGCCGGGTCTACACCATGCAGCGGCTTTCCGGGTACAGGAGGGCGCTCGAAGAAGCAAAAATCTCTATCCAGGAGCAACTTATCCTTACAGAAGAAATGAAAAAAGAGGAATTACCAGCTAGGCTTCAAAAGCTTTTGCAGAAAGGTATTGGATTCTCTGCACTTTTCGTTACCGATGGACCTTTAACGCTAAGTGCATTGAGAGCTCTCCAAGATCTGGGACTTCGAATTCCTCAAGATGTCTCCCTACTTGGCAACATTGAGGGTGATAACGATCGATTTTATTTTCCTCGGCTTTCAGGAATCCGGGTGAAAGCCGAGGAGTTGGGATACGAAACAGTAAAGCTCCTTGTGCAGCACATAGAGGGGAAGATGCAAGTTCCTGTAGGCAAGTACATAGAGGCGGATTTTGTAGAAGGGTACTCCGTTGGGCCATATATAGGAAGGAGGTGAAAGAGAGCGGAAAAACCCGAGGAAGGAGCGTGTTTTGAGTTCATCTGAAATCTGCCGTCGCAAAAGCAAATTTAAAGGGAGGTTGAGACAAATGAAAGGAAAGTATGTTGTGGTCATGTTTTTACTCCTCGTTCTTGCGTTCTTGGCTCAGTTGCCCTCTCTTGCACAGGAACAGCAGCCCAAGAAACTGGAGGATATAAAGATTCGTTTCTTCGTTGGAGGAGATCCCGGAGACGTCTTTGCCTCTATAGTTTACAAGGGTGCTCAGGACGCTGAGAAAGCCTTAGGAGTTAAGGTAGAATATGTTTTTTCAGGATGGAACGTGGAGAAGATGGTTTCCCAGCTTAGGGACGCTATTGCAGCTCGTCCTGATGGCATCGCCATGATGGGCCATCCTGGAGACGAGGCCCTCATGCCATTAGTCGAAGAAGCTATGCGGCTTGGGATTAAAATGATGTTCCAGAACGTAGATTGTCCCAAGATTCGTGAGAGGTTTGGCAACATCGGTTATGTTGGTGCGGATCTTGCAAAACAGGGATGGGATCTTGGTAAGAAAGCAATAGAAATGTTTGGCCTCCAAAAAGGTGACAGAGTTATAGTCTTCGGAGCGTGGGGTCAACCCGGCCGCTACATTAGAGAAGAAGCGACCGCTAAGGCATTTGAGGAGGCGGGAATAATCGTTGATAGAATTACCGCTCCCCCTGCATCAGCTACCTCTCCAGAGTTGCTTATTCCCCCACTAACTGGAGCAGTATTGGCCCACCCGGAAATCAAGCTGATATGCCTTCCTGGAGGCCAAGCCCTGGCGGCTGCTCCTATGTACATGGAGGCCATAGGCAAGAAACCTGGGGAAATAAAGATCATAGGGTTCGACCTAAATCCTGCGGTAATAGAAGCTTTTCGGAAGGGCTATGTCCAACTTACCGCGGATCAGCAACCTTATCTCCAAGGGTACCTACCAGTCTTGAGCTTAGCCCTTACAATTGCTTATGGATTTTCGCCTATATCCTATGACACGGGAGCTGGTTTTGTCACAGCCGAAAACCACGAGGCAATCGCTCCGCTAGTCGAAGCAGGAATACGGTAGGCGGTAAACAATGGGAGAAGGAGGGTATCGATAAAACTCGATACCCTCCTTTTAGTTTTAGAGGGGGTCTGAAAAATGCCTTCAAAAAAATTGTCCTCAAGAGAGCGCGTTATGAAGGCTATTATGCATGAAGAGCCGGATCGTGTCCCCATTGACCTTGGTGGATCGATAACTACCGGCATAGTAGCTAAAACCCTTGCAGAGTTACGTAAGTATCTAGGGTTAGATAGGCGGCCGGTTAAGATATACGATGTCTTCCAGATGCTTGGAGAGGTAGAAATGGATGTTATAGATAGATTCGAGGTGGACGTTTTACCGATCGAACCTTTAAGCCTGTTTTTTAAAATTAAGCGCAAGGATTATAAGCCGTGGATCTTTCAGGGAGAAGAATTTTTGGTACCTGGGGACTTCAGAGTAGAAGTTGACGAGGAAGGTAATCTTCTTCTTCGGGAGGGTGGAGATCCGGCGAAACCCATTGTTGCAAGGATGCCAAAGGACGGCTATTATTTTGAAGACCTATCCTTCATACACTTTGCAGAGGATTTTAAGCCCCCGTCCCTTGAAGAAATGAGAAGAAAGCGGGAAAGAATACTCACTGATGAAGATTTAGAGTTCATGTCACTACGAGCCGAACTCCTGAGGAAAACAACAGATAAAGCTTTGCTATTGGGGTGTTGGCCAAATGTCGGCTTGTCCCCTGTTGGGAGCCTCCCTAATTTTCTAATTCTACTTGCCCAAGACAGAGGATACGTAAAGGAACTCATGCACCTCCGAGAGGAAGAAACTATAGAAAACCTAAAACTTTTGTGGGATGCTTTGGGAAACAATATTGACATAGTCGTCATAGATGGCTTTGACTTTGGAACACAACAAGGAGAAATGATCTCTCCCG
>JACIZN010000140.1 GCA_014359405.1 Candidatus Caldatribacterium sp. | reverse complement strand
GAGAATGGTCTGGTCACGTATCCGGGGTCATGCTTTTCAAAAGGAGTACTTCCAGAGAGCTCTTTCTCTGGGGAAGGTACACCATGCGTACCTTTTTTCCGGTCCATCGGGAGTAGGCAAGAGAACACTTGCTTTTGTGGTTGCCCGGTCACTTCTTTGTCTTGAGCCGCAGGGGAAAGCTTGCGGTCACTGTCAGAGTTGTCTCCTTTTTGAGCATTCTGCTCATCCAGATTTTTTCTTTCTCCGGCCGGAAGGAAGCTCCATTGGCATCGATGCAGTTCGTGACCTTGTGCAACGCCTCTCCTTAAAACGGGTGCTCTCGCCTTTCAGGATTGGAATTATCGATGAGGCGGAAAAGCTTACCGAAGAAGCGGCGAACTGTCTCCTGAAGACTGTGGAAGAGCCCCCTGAAGGAGTTGTTCTTTTTCTTGTAACCTCTCGGGTTGCCGCTGTTCCAAAGACCCTTCTTTCCCGGTGTCAGCACCTGGTGTTCTCCCCCCTTCCAGAAAGGCTTGTTGCAGAATACCTCATAGAGGAAGAGAACGTTGAACCTTCGAAGGCTTACGCTGCGGCTTTCTTCTCCTCAGGAAGCATTGGCGAGGCCCTCCGTTGCGTTCAAAAAGAGAATTTCGGGGAAGGGATTCGAACTTTCCTGCAAAGTATTCGGAAAGGCAATGTTTTCGAGGCGGGTCGGTGGCTTTTCGAGCATAAAGAAGATTTGCCCCAGGTGCTTTCCATTCTTGCTCACTACCTTCGGGATGCTCTCTTTTTCCATATCCTGGGTGAGCGTTACAAGGAGTTATCCCTTCTCCCCGAAGAGGATAGAGCTCTCCTCCGGGAGCTTGCCTCTTTGGGTCCCCAGACGCTCCGAAAAGCCCTTGCTATTTTGGGGACATTCCTTGATGATATCCGTGCCAATATCTACTGGGATGTTGCTTGCTTCCATTTCCTTTTGGAGTTGCGAGGTGAACTCTCGTGATACCCATTGTAGGAGTGCGTTTCGAGAAGAACCCAAAGCTCTACTACTTTGACCCTCGGAACCTTACCCTTGAGATTGGGGAAAAATGCGTTGTGGAGACCGTTCTTGGGTTAGAGCTCGGAGAAGTGGGTCGGAAAATCGCTGTCCCCGAAATTACGGAGAAACTCAAACCCGTTCTCCGGAAAGCAACAGAAAACGACCTCATCCAGTGGGAACTCAACAGGGAAAAAGAGAGAGATGCTTTCGAGATTGCTCGGAGGCTCATTGCTCAGTATAACCTTCCGATGAAGCTCCTTGAGGTGCACTATACTCTTGACCGGGGGAGGCTCGTCTTCTACTTTGGAGCTGAGGAGCGGGTTGATTTTCGGCAACTCGTGAAGGATCTCGCCGCTATATTCCGGACGCGTATTGAGATGCGACAACTCGGTGTGCGGGACGAGGCGCGGCTCCTTGGGGGGTACGGAATGTGTGGAAGGGAACTCTGCTGCAGCGCTTTCCTTTCGAGCTTTGACCCTATTTCCATACGTATGGCCAAGGAGCAGAACCTCGTGTTGAACTCGGCAAAGATCTCAGGAGTGTGTGGACGTCTCATGTGCTGCTTGGCGTACGAGTACCCGCTGTACAGGAGGCTTCTCCTCCGCTTCCCCAAGAAAGGGAGCAAAGTCATTACACCTATGGGCCTTGCCAAAATTATAGAGGTCAATGTTTTCAAGGACAGCATTCGTCTTGAGCTCGAGGACGGCAGAGAAGTGGAGATTACCGAGGAGGAGTACAACAAGTATTTCCTGTAAGGAACTTGGTTTGGGGGAGGAAGGTAATTTCCTGTAGGAAGGTGGTACACATGGAAGAAGGGCATACGGTATCGCTGGGTAGAACCCTTGAGGAAGAACGATTGTGGTTTGAGGAGCGGGTAAAGGAGTGTGAAGCGAATCTCTTCCGCTTCGCCTACTACCTTACGGGGAACGCGGAACGGGCAAAAGATCTCGTGCAGGAGGCTTTTCTCCGGGCCTTCCAGTACCGCCATAGTTTCGATGACCGGTATCCTTTTGAGAACTGGGTTTCTGCGATTCTTCTCAATATTCACAGGCAGAGGGAGAAGAAAGACCGTCTTTTGAAGCTTTTTTCTGTTTTTTGGCGGAGCGATGAAGACGAAGAGGAGGACGACTTTGCGGAGCAGCTCGAGTACGAAGGTGAAGGACCAGAGACGATTGCCTTAAAGCGCCAAGTCATTAAGGATGTCTACAAGGCTATCGAGAGCCTTCCGGGGAAGATGAAAGAAGTTATGGTTCTCTGCGATATCATGGGGTATTCCTACGAAGAGGCAAGCGAAGTAATTGGCTGCCCTATAGGGACGGTTCGTTCTCGGCTGCATCGAGCTCGAAGGCACGTCAAGAAGATGCTTGAGGCGGCATACGGTGATGAGCTCCTTCAGCTTTGGGGATGAAGCCATGCGGTGTCGGGATGTTTCCCGCAGACTTTCGGCTTTCCTTGACAGGGAACTCCCAGCCTGGGAGTACCGTGAAGTGGCAAGACACCTCGGGGTCTGTCTTCGCTGCAGAAGAGAGTACGAGAAGCTTTCTGCGGTCAAGACCATGGTGCAGAGGGTTGGGCAAATGGTTCCCAGCGCGGTGCCTGGAGTAGCATTTCCCTTTGGAAGTACGGTGCGTACCTTCCGCCTTCGGAAAGCCCTCTTAGCCTTGGTGTTCCTTTTTGGCCTTTTTGTGGCCATTCTTCTCGTCCTGGGGTGGCAGAGGTCTTCCCTTGATGAGGAGATTCTCAGTCCCGATCAGCTCACCGCTTTTAGTAGGGATGTGCTGACGCAAACCAAGGTCCGGGTGGAAACCATAGAGCTTGTAACCGGTGACTATCGATGAAGGTGCTCTGGGTTTTGGTGTTCCTTTTCCTGGTGGCCCTTTTTCCCTGTGAGGCCCGTATTTTGAATCCCGAGGAAGCTCGGGCCCTTTTGCATCAAATGCATGAGCAGACGGTAGCGAGGGATTACTGGGGAATATGGCAGTTCAGTGACAGAACCACGGAGGAGAGGCGGTTTGTCGAGGTTTTCTTCCTTCGGGGTGTGGGATTTGCTTGGAGGGAACTGGGAAGGGACGACACTGTCAACGTGCGGTTTGGAAATTGCCGCTACGTGGTCGACCTCAAGAGTAAAGAGGTAAAGAGCGTATACCCCATTCTTGAATTCCCCTTTGCCCCCTTTGAGGGAGAAGATATTCCGCTTCTCCTTGAAAACTACCTCTTTGACCTCCGAGAGCGGGAACTTACCCTCTTCTCGAAGCGGACCATGGAGGCGGTGTGTTCTTTCCTCCTTGGGGAAGAAGGCGACATCGTTGGACAGAGAGTGTACGCACCCCAAGGCGAGGTTCTTGAGGAGTGGAAGCTCTTGTACCGGGACACGTCCCCTGAATTTTCCTGGATCGCACCGCTTTTGCATCTCCTTGAGTCCTTCAGGGAAAAGATTCCACAACCTGAACCGCTGGCGCTTGGATTTCGCGGCGAAGTTTTTCTTCCCGATTTCATTCCCCCGGGATTTCAGCTCCGTCGGGCATATCTCCTCAAAGACGGGACAAAGCAGTTCTACGGTTTCGTGTACAGTGATGGTCTCCTGTCCTTCCTTCTCCTCCAGAGCGTGTATCCCTTCCAGGTTTCGGGGTCAAATACGTTTCGGTACTTCCTGTTCGCGCGGGAAAAGGGCAAAACCAGGGTGGCAGCGGAGAAGAGAGGGTTTTACTTCCTCCTTGTTGGAGGGCTCGACCCACACCTGGGACAGAAAGTTTTACAATCACTCAATGAAAGGGGAGGTCGAAAATGATGCGGAGGATGCGTCCTGTAGTAGGAAGTGTTGTGTTCCTTTTGCTCCTTTTGGGTAGCGTAGCCTGGGCGGTATCAGCCATTCCTGAAAACCCAGATATTGTAGCAGATATCGTTGAGCGAGTGAGTCCTGCGGTGGTGAATATTGACACCCTTCGAATCACTGTGTTCCGTTCCCCCCTTGCTCCCTTCTTTAGCGATCCCTTCTTCCGCCGCTTTTTTGGGGACATCCCGGAGCTTGAGCGACAGGTCCCGCAGCGGGGTATCGGTACCGGCTTTGTGTTCCGTCCCGATGGGTACATCCTCACCAATGAGCACGTTGTTCATGGAGCGAGCGAAATTAAGGTAACTTTCATCGATGGCAAGGAGTACGAGGGAAAGGTCGTTGGTGCTGATCCCCTCACGGATATCGCCGTGGTGAAAATTGATGCGAATAATCTTCCCACCATTCCTCTTGGAGATTCCGATAAGGCTCGGGTTGGAGAGTTCGTCATCGCCATCGGAAACCCCTACGGTCTTTCCCATACG
>JACIZN010000139.1 GCA_014359405.1 Candidatus Caldatribacterium sp. | reverse complement strand
ATTTCGCCCTTGAGAGCTCTATAAACCTTCTCAGGACCTGCTATACTGTTAACCGCTGCGGTAAAAATCCACTCAATAGCTGGTTTCCAACCAACATTGCCATTTGCAAACGGCATTATACCTTTCTCTTTCATCTTGGCCGCCAATTCTTCCATCTCTGCAAGTGTCCTCGGAGGAGTCCATCCATTCTCCCTAAATATACGAGGGTTGTAAAACAGAACCATCGCCTCGAATTCCTGAGGTATTGTATAGAACTTTCCCTTATAGTGTCCGAGTTGCCAGTACAGATCCACCATTAAATCCTTCCAACGGTACTTCTCCGCATACTCATCCAGCGGCTTTAGGAAACCTGCGTCGATATACAAGGGAACAAAGGAAGGACCTGCTAATCCAACAACATCTGGACCCTTACCCGCTATTAACTGCGCCCTCAAAGTCTCTTCATCACCTGGCATTTCGATCCAATTAACCTTGATGCCCGTCTTAGCCTCGAAAGAGGGAAAGTACTTATTCACAAGCCATTCTTTCTGCGGCTCTTCTAGCCAAGCCAACCACACTGTTATTTCGCGAGCCATTGCTAAAGGAGACGCCAACAAAACCACTACCAGCAACACCACAGCAACTGTACCCTGTAACCGCAATGACCGCCTCATGTTCTTTACCCCCCTAAACACTGTCTCTCTTGAACCACTCTAATATCACCCTTATTAGGCTCTAAAAGACCCTTTTTCCTTTCTCAATCACACTTAGAGTTGCTTCTACAAGGTCCTCAATTCTCGTCTCACAAAAGCCAAAAACAGCGCTCCGGACTTTGCCGTTGAAAGGACGATACATCTCCTCTGGAATACCTTTCTTGCCAAGTAGAACACCAATAATCGAGCCAGCCGTAGCCCCGTTACAGTCCGTGTCCCTTCCACACATGACTGCGATGGATACGGTTTTCCTGAAATCCTTTTCTCCAAAGAGAAGTGCGATAAGCACGTAGGCAAGGTTTGGTAAGGTATGTACCCAGTGGTATCTTCCGTAGCGTTTTTCAACTTTCTCCCAAACCTCAAGCCAGTCCTTTGCCTGCTTGCTCCACTCCACCACCTCCTTTACCATTTCGCTCAGTCGAGAACGTTTGGGTACCTGAGAAAGGCCGGCCATGATAACCTCATGAATGTCATCGCTCACAAAGGCTGCGGATATAGCTGCTGCTACAAACATCTCTCCGTAAATACCGTTTTTGGTATGGGAAAGCGAGGCATCCCGGTACGCTAAAGAGGCAGCAAGTTCCGGATTCCCAGGAGCAAGGTATCCAAAAATATCAGCTCGAATTTGAGCACCAATCCACTCCCGGAAAGGATTCCAGTAGGTGGCTGTGAAGGGGGGTTTGAGACCTCGGACCAAGTTGGCATATGCTTGGCGCTCAGCAGTGTACACCATGTTGTACGGAAGGTGAGAAAGCCACATATCTCCAACATCCTCTGGTGTGAAGTCAAAACCGTTCTCTTGCACGAGCTTGAGATTAAGGATGGTGTAGTCTATGTCATCATCTCGAGGTACCCAGGCAATGTTTCCCCTTGTCGCCTCAACGGCAGAAGGGTGGAAAGGGTGTCTTCCTTCTTCAATCTTATCGGGAGCATACACGAAGTAATCAGCAAGAGGATACGAATCAGTAGCCTTCAGATAAACCTCTATATCTTCCTTGGGCCATCCTTCAACCGGCTTCCCAAGGGTACAGCCAATACATCTTCCAAGCCAAGCTCCCTCAATCTTCTCTCGAAGATCGTTAGTATCGATCTCCTTCGGCATCTTAGAACTCTTCTCGGGCTTTTCCTTTTGAATCGTCTCCCAATCGGAGGGCTCAAAATACGGGTAACCCTGTTTCTCTTGCAGTCCGAAGAGGGCATTGTAGAACTTTTCAATTCGTTCGAAAGAGTCGGCCTCCTTCAGTTTCGAGAAATCTTCCCGAATTGATGGGGGAACATCTTTGCCCTCTTCCTCAAGCTGGACAAGCTCGTACTTGAGGAGTTCCAGCATTTCCTCCTTTTGGAAGTGAGCAAAATTCCCAATCGGACTCTGTCCGTCTTTCATCACGTAAGCGCCTCCTCCAAAGCGGAATTGAATCCACCCTTCGCCTTCAAGGATTCTTAGAGCTTCTCTAACCGTCGGCCTTCCTACTCCCAGGATGCGAGCGAGCTCGTTCTCTGGAGGGAGTTTGTCTCCTCTTCTGAACACCCCGTGGACAATGTCCCTTCGGATCTCTTCGGCAACCAAAACAGCGAGTGTCTCTCTCCGTACGGGTCTCATGGTGTCTCTCCTTCAGGATTGTAATACAATTTTACAGTATTACTATAGTTAGATTAACATGATTTGTCAATTGGCGTAAACAGAAAATCGAGTGAATATGCTAAAAGCCTCTTAAAAGTCCTTCTTCCCAAATCGACGGTTTTCAAAAAATTCCTCAAGAAGCATACTCAGCGGGATCCTATGGTTGCAGAAATCGGTGCAAAAGATTACCATACCGAGGGTACCAGGAGAAGCTCTAAGGGAGGTTGCCGATGCCAAAGCTCTGCCTTATTGCTCTTGGAGGTGCATTTGGCGCTGTGCTCAGGTACGCAATTTCTGGCCTAACGCATAAGTACCTTGATGGTGGATTTCCCTGGGAACTCTGAGTGTGAACCTCATTGGTGCTGTTGCCATTGGTTCCCTCTGGGGGGTTATTCGAAGAGGCCCTTGTTCCTCCAAATCTCAGGACGTTCGTTTTTATAGGTGTTATTGCTTCGTTTACGACGTTCTCGACGTACTGCCTGGAGACCTTCAACCTGCTCCGAGACGGTGAGGTGACCTTTGCGCTACTCAATGTCCTTTTGAGTAACGTCCTCGGGATTGTGCTGGTTTCGGTTAGTTTCATGGCTGCAAAGTACTTCGTTGTTCTCGCAAAGAGGTGGTAGCGATGAAGCTACCTGAAGAAGGGGTGCTCTTGAGAATCTTCATCGGAGAGGCGGACACGTACAAAGGAAGGCCTCTCTACGAACAGATTGTCCTGAAGACAAGGGAACTGAATCTTGCAGGGGCAACCGTTGTTCGGGGAATCATGGGTTTTGGAGCCAATAGCCGGCTGTACACGGCAAAGATTCTTCGCCTCTCGGAAGACCTCCCTGTTGTCATCGAAGTTGTGGATACGAAAGAAAACATCGACAAGCTCCTGCCGCTTCTCGATGAAGTGGTAAAGGAGGGGTTGATTACGATGGAAAGGGTGACGGTCATCAAGTACACGCACAGCGCCTCAGGCAGAGAGCAACCCGTACGGTAGCGGCTGCAATGTGGAGGAAAGACTCTCACGGAGCCCAAAGGACGCTTGAGGCCATAGCCTAAAAAAGAATGGCTCCCCGGGCAGGACTCGAACCTGCAACCATCCGGTTAACAGCCGGACGCTCTACCATTGAGCTACCGAGGAGCGATTCAAGTACAGATTATAAAAACCTCACTCCGATTCGTCAAGATAGTCCCGGAGCTTTTTGCTCCGGCTTGGGTGGCGGAGCTTGCGCAGTGCCTTTGCCTCAATCTGCCGGATGCGTTCCCGGGTGACCCCAAAAATCTGCCCCACTTCCTCAAGGGTGTGGGGCTTTCCATCCTCAAGACCGAAGCGAAGCTTCAGGACCTTCCGCTCCCGCTCCGTGAGGGTGTTGAGGACACTCTCAAGCTGCTCCTTCAGAAGGGAATACGAAGCTGCCTGAGGCGGAGCCATAACCCCGGTATCCTCGATGAAATCCCCGAGGTGGCTGTCCTCCTCTTCCCCAATGGGGGTCTCAAGGGACAGAGGTTCCTGAGCCGTCTTGAGAATCTCCCGGACTTTTTCAGGCGTAATGCCCATACGTTCGGCAATCTCTTCCGGGGTCGGTTCACGGCCGAGTTCCTGGGTGAGCTGACGGCTTATCCGGGAGAGCTTGTTGATTGTCTCAACCATATGCACGGGGATGCGGATTGTACGGGCCTGATCCGCAATGGCCCGGGTGATGGCCTGGCGAATCCACCAGGTGGCGTAGGTTGAGAACTTGTAGCCCTTCCGGTAGTCGAACTTTTCCACCGCCCGGATGAGGCCCAGGTTCCCTTCCTGGATGAGGTCAAGGAAGAGCATCCCCCGGCCGACGTAACGTTTGGCGATACTCACCACAAGGCGCAAATTGGCCTCGATGAGTTTTTTCTTTGCCTCCTGATCCCCCTGCTCAATGCGCTTGGCTAACATGGTGGGGTGGGGCCCCTTTCCCAGGGAAATACTGGAAAGAGAAAGACCCGACTACTGGATCCCGCGCCCGGAGAGCCTCTTGCGCATCTTCCCCGGCAGGGCGGGTTGAGGGCGCGGTC
>JACIZN010000138.1 GCA_014359405.1 Candidatus Caldatribacterium sp. | reverse complement strand
AAGCAGAGAACGAAAGTGAATCTAATATGTACACTGGGACAGCCATTGGAAGCTTCAACCGGATTTCAAGGGTGAGGGATAGCTTCAACAAGAACAAAAAGTAAGAGAGAAAAAGGGTTTTTTCCCGGGGCCTGGAGCATTCCAGGCCCTCTCTTCTACTCTGAAAGGGGGTCGTTTTGTGAGAAAGATATGGCCGATTGCAATTCTCATTATGGCGTCGGTACTCTTCGTTTCCCTGAGCTCAGCTTTTGCTCTTGGGGAGAGCAGAATAGGAAGAGGCGGAAAAGGAGGGAGCACAAATTTTTCCCTTCCCGGAAGGCTTTCAAGGGGCAATCTCCTGCCTTCCCTGGGTTCTCCTGGGAGTGAGGAGGAAGAATCTCCGGGCTTTTCCTCTTTCTCGTCTTCGGTGAACGCAGACACTCAAGCCCCGTCGAACACGCAAACAGGAACGAACGCGTCTTCCTCCGGGGTCGCTGTTCCCTTGAATCTCGATCTCAACCTCAGCCTTTTCGGCATTTCCATTGATGGTCAGGATATTCTCCAGGGGAACGCTTTAACGAGCGAGCAGCTCGTCCTTCTCTCCCAGAGCGCTACGGCAGACCTTGTGGCCCTCAATGTTGCCACTATTGTCCAGAACAACTTCCAAATCGGCATTAACGTGAACTTTTCCCCCATGATCACCGTGGTTTTCGCAGATAACTCCTGGACTGTGGTAACTGAGACTCCTGGGTCTCCTGGTGGAGGAGAGGACGGAGACACAGAGAGCGAGTCCTCCTCTGGATCGTCCGGTGGAGGAGAGGAAGCTGAGGGTGTGGAAGGCGGACCTTCCCCAGAGACTTTAGGAGAGGAGGGTTCGGCGTGAGGTACTTCCTGTTTTCTCTTACCATTCTCTTGGCCCTTTCAGGTATCTTAGCCGCAGGATGTGAGGATGGGGAAATTGCCCCAAGGATTTCCGAGTACGCTGAAGGCGAAACTACCTACACTGGAACGGTTACGTCCTCCTGGAGCCAGAGCATTTCGGTATCGAGCACCACTGTGGTTACGTGTATCAATGGAGAGTGCGAAGTGTACCACAGTGAGGAAATACGCTGAACGGAGGGAATATTATGAAGAGAATTCTTTTAGGTGTAGCTGCGGTGCTGGCAGCCCTCTTCTTTATCGCTGGATGTTCTCCGGGGCCTGGAGGGAAGGCGCCTGTTGACATCCGGGGAGTGGTTGCCAACCCGGAAAATGCGTGCTATCTTGACTTTGACCCTAACCCGGTCATCCTCGAGGGACTGCCGCTTCCGAATGCCAAAGTCACCATCATCGGGGACCAGGGAAGTCTTATTACGACGACGACCGATAGCCAGGGAGCCTTTCTCTTCCGAGGGTATTCCGGAGAGGCCTATGTACTCTACGCGGAAAAGGACAGCATCCGGGTCAAGCGGGGCATTACTACCGTTGTCGCTTCTCAGGATGTCGGAGAGGCGAACTACTTTACGACGGCCCAGGTCATAGTCTGGGAAGTGGCCAATGAACTCTACCCCGGGGTCATAGCGATAAAAGACATTCCTGGAATCAATCCTGGGGATGAGCTTCCAGAGGCGGTGAAAGCAGTTCTTGCTAACTGTGGAGATGCCCAGGGAGATCCCGGAGTCAGAGCTCTTGCAGAAAGCCTTGTTAACGTTCTCTTTGGCGCTCCAGGAGAAGGAACTGATATTCCTGGAGGAGACGAGCCAGCAGGAACCCCGACTCCTACCCCCATTTCAACTCCTGAGGTAACTCCAACCCCTACTCCTACTTCGCCTCCTACTCCTTCGCCGGGTTGCGCAACCTGTCCGCCCCCACCGTCATTTCCACCTCCTCCACCCCCACCTTTTCCCAGGTGATAGGGCCCCTGTCTTCTGGATAGCAATGTAGAGTTCCCCGGAAAGAGGAACTCTACATTTTCTATTCCATCAGTTTAGGAATAGGAAATATTTCCTATGACTCGAGCGGCGAAAAATAGGAAATGTTACCTATTCCCCTCGCCCTCACTTCCCTCTATTCTTCTTCCGAGATTCCTGCAGGGGAGGTTCCACTATGGTACGAAGGGATTTGTTCCTCTTGCTCATTCTTAGCGGCCTTCTCGGCCTTGTTGTCCTTTCGGGTTGCTTTGCTCCCGCTCAGTTTGGCTCTCCAGAGCGAACGATTATCCGTGGAACCGTAGCAATGCCGGAGGGCAACCGGTGTTTTGCGGTAACCTGTGCGCAACCTCAAGCTTCTGAGGACCACGTTCCTATCCCTCAAGCAGATGTCACCTTGTACGGGGAGAATGGGGATCTCCTTATGGTTGAAACCGATGACTGTGGAACTTACGAGGTAGCCGGGGCCAAGGACTCCTGCTACATCCTTTACGCCCAGGTTCCTGGTGGCAGCGCCCGGGTGAAAAAGGGTTTCACCGTAGAGGGTGGGAAGGTGAACAACGTCGGCGAGGCAAACGTGTACACCACTGCTCAGGTAATTATCTACGAGGTGGCTGTGGAACGGTACGGCAAAGAAGTCGTCAGGTGCAGCGATATCCCGAATTTTGTCCCTACTCCGGCACTCCTTGAGGCTGTTCGGAATGCTCTCCTTCGATGCCACGATCCCCAGAAGGACTGCAACGTCCTCACCCTTGCCCGAAGCGTTGCTGCGAGTTACTTCGGTGCTCCCGGTGGAGTAGCAGGTGGAGGGACCCCTGGTGGTGAAACAGGTGGTGGTGGAGGTGACACAGGTGGCGGTGGCGAAGCAGGTGGTGGCGGTGGCGACACAGGTGGTGGAAGCCAAGTTACAGGGTCAATCACCGTACGGTTGTACTGCAATAACCCCTGTTGCGGGGGTTCCTGTAATGTTGATGACGAACCCCCGGTGAGCGGAGCTACAGTGACTACAAAGGTCAACGGTGAAGATAAGACCTTTATCGAGAGTGAGAATGAAGGGGGAACCTACACCCTGGACAACCTCCCTGTAGGGGAATACACAATTACAATAGATGCTCAGGGGTTCAAAAGTCCGGAATCAGTCACAGTCGAAATTATCGAAGACGATCCCAATCCGGAGCTCGAAATTGGCCTCCTTCCGGAGCCGCCTTCGTCGCTTGCTCTTGCAGATACTTCCTACGATGGTCCAACGTCGGGAACAATCACGATCGATGAAACGGTAGAAGGAAGCTGCTGGCACTTTACCGTTTCCTCCGGCAACTGGTCCTCTGAAGCTTACTGTGGGCAGCCAAATGCGGTGAGTTATATTAACGAGGATTACACAATTGCGGATGTCGAAGTGGCTCCTCCTGCGGTCAACCGGTTGCTGAACCAAGAAGGAGCTTTTGATGCTAATGGTGTTCTTAACCCAGACTACATGGCGGCAATATGGATACTTCTGGGGTACGATAGTTCTAATATTGGGTGCGTGCAGAGCCTTTACACGGAGAATGCGCAAAGTCTTGCTGGTGGTGCTCAAGCTGCCGTGCAAAACGGCTGGTACCCCTGCCCAGGCGATAAGGTCGGGGTCATTATAAAGGTAAGTGATTCTCAGGGTTCCCAAGGTAGTCCACCAGAGGGCCAGGATGTCCTGGTCATAGCGGAAAGTAATTGGAATCCCTGTCCCCCCTTAAATGAACCACAGGCAATGTGAACGCACCAGACCCCTATCCCAGGGTAGGGGTCTGGACTGAACCTTTTAGAGCGACTCCTCTTCCCTCATTAGGTCAGTGCTTTTTCGAGTCCTTGCGCCGGTGTCCTCCTTTCTTAAGTGCACTATGGTATAGTAGTTCCAGGCCTGAAAGGAGGAGTCGAGCAATGCGCGTCGGATGCATGGGAGAACTGCTTGTCGAAATCATGCGGGATCGGGTGGACGTGCCTCTGGGGGTTCCCGGGGTTTTCCTTGGACCGTACCCGAGCGGAGCTCCGGCGATTTTTGCCGATTGCCTTGCCCGCCTGGGGGAAGAGGTGTTCTTTGTCGGAGCTATCGGGAATGACGATTTCGGCTTTCTCATCCTTGAGCGCCTGAAAAGGGACGGAGTGGATACCTCAGGCATCAAGGTCCTTGGGGAGTACACAACTGGTGTGGCCTTTGTGACCTATTTCAGCGATGGCTCCCGAAAGTTCATCTACCACATTTCCCGGGCCGCTTCGGGACAGATTTTCCCGGAGGACGTTCGGGAGGATGACTTTGCAAGACTTGATGTTCTCCACGTCATGGGCTCAACGATGCTCATCAACGAGAACTGCCGGGCTTCGTATGAGAAGGCCATTCGGATTGTGGAGCAGCACGGAAAGAGAATCAGTTTTGACCCCAACTTCCGCCCGGAGCTCCTCGGGAAGGATCGGGCACGGGAACTTTTCTTACCCATTCTGCGGAAGAGCTTCGTCGTTTTCCCGACGGAGGAGGAGCTTGCGGTTCTCACGGGGGAAGAGGATTTCGATCGGGCCTGTGGGAGGGTCCTGGCGGAAGGTCCGGA
>JACIZN010000137.1 GCA_014359405.1 Candidatus Caldatribacterium sp. | reverse complement strand
GTTCGGGTTGAAATCCTCTCTCCATCCCGGGACTTGAGGGAGGCAGCAGCCAATTTCTTCGCCTGTCTCCACCGCCTTGAAGAGGAGAGGCTTGACCTTATCTTTGCTGAGCCTGTGCCTGAAGTGGGTCTTGGAAGGGCTATTATGGATCGACTGAGGAAAGCCGCAGCGAAAACGGAGTGAGGTGAGAGCATGTCTTTTGTCCTCGTTACCGGTGGGAGTGGTCTTTTGGGTTCCTGGGTCACATACTACCTTGTGGAAAAAGGGAAGAAGGTCATCTCCTTTGACCTTCGAGAGGTGGAACAGGAGTATCTTAAGGATCGGCAAGATTCCATCGTGTTCTTTCAAGGCAGCGTCCTTGAGTGGCCCCACCTTGTGGCCCTCTTTACCAGATTTCCAGATATCGAAGGGATTGTTCACACTCCCGCGGTCATGGCTTCCCCAAGGTACTGGAACGATCCGTACCCCTCAACCATCCTCAACGTCGTTGGTACCCTGAATCTTTTA
Source organism: Candidatus Caldatribacterium sp. (assembly GCA_014359405.1). Lineage (NCBI taxonomy): Bacteria > Pseudomonadati > Atribacterota > Atribacteria > Atribacterales > Candidatus Caldatribacteriaceae > Candidatus Caldatribacterium > Candidatus Caldatribacterium oleiphilum. Next base: position 3,965 of record JACIZN010000137.1, on the reverse strand, counting down.
GAGTGCGCTCGCCTCTTCAGGATTCCAAAATTTCTCTACGTGAGCTCCGGAGCGGTCTACGGGGAGACAAAGGACAACCCGGGGGAACTCACCCACCCTGTGAACCCTGCTGACCTTTACGGAGCGAGTAAAGCCAGTGCCGAGTACCTCACCTTGCAGTACGGTTGTCACTACGGTATCGATGTCCGCATCGTTCGTCCGTACTTCTTCTTCGGTCCGGGGCTTTTGCCTTCTGAGATGACCCCGGTGTTTCGAGTTCTCCTTGGGTCCCTTGAGGGACTTGAAGGACTTTCTCTTGACCGGGGGCGGGACCAAAAACTCGGCTTCACCTACGTGAAGGATACCGCCTGGGGAACCGTTCTTGCGTACGAAAAGGAGAATCCTCGGTACCGAATCTACAACATCGCAACCCCGGAGGCCACGAGTTTTCCTGAACTTGCTCGCCTTGCTCAGAAGTACAGTGATACCCCCAAGGAAGTGTCCCTTGGTCCGGGGAAGCTCTTTCCTCGAGGGGAGACGCTCGACATTACCTTGGCTCGGGAAGAGCTCGGCTTCGTCCCCCGGTACCGGATTGAGGAGGCGGTCTCCGAGTACGCAGTGTGGGTGAAGGAGGAGCTCAAAAGAAGGAGTGCCAGACGGTCCATTGATGGTTACAAACGGTAGGAAGGAGGAGGGAACCGTGGACTACGGTTGTGGAAAGCTCGAACGGATTGTAGTGGTCAGTATCTTCCCTGGGGAGTACGTCCTTGAAACTATCGAGGAGGTCATCCGAAGGGAAAGCATTGAGCACGGGGTTATCCTTTCAGGTTTTGGGACTTTGAGCGAAGTCCACCTCCACTGGGTAACGACAACCGGCTTTCCTCCGGTTGAACACTTTGCAAAGTATGAGGGACCCTTCGAGCTCCTCTCTTTGAGTGGCCTTATCGTGAATGGGGAACCCCATATCCACGCTGTGGTTTCTAACCTCCAGGGGGCGTACGGGGGACACCTTGAACACGGCAACAGAGTTCTCTACCTTTGTGAAGTCGCCATAGGAATTCTGGCAGAAATTTCCATGCGGAGGGAACGGAAGCCTGAAGGCATTAAGCAGCTGCGGTTTGGGTAGGTTTTCCTAAAGTTGACACGTCTTGCAGGGGAACATATAATTCTTCCGATGCTTTGAAGTTTGAAGAAAGGTGGCACGGAACTCGATGGTAGAGGTAGTAAAGAAGGAAGAGAAGGAAAAGCACGTCTTTGAGCTTGAGGTTGAAGTCTCGAAGGAGCACGTCGACGAAATTTTAGAGAACGTCTACCGGGATTTCAATCGGAGCGTGACCGTTCCGGGATTCCGGAAGGGTTTTGCTCCCAAGTCGGTTCTCCGAGCCCGCCTGGGGAAAGAAGCCTTTCTTGATGAGCTTGTGCGGCGCCTTGTCCCAGAGGCAACCAAGACGGTTCTTGAAAGAGAGGGCATTGAGGTTGTTGGTGAACCCGATGTCGAAGTGCTCCATGTGGAGGAAGGAGAACCCCTTCGTTTCCGTCTCACAGTTGTGGAAGCTCCGGAGGTGGTTCTTGCTCGTCCTGAAGAGCTCAAGGTTCGAAGGTACCGTCTTGTGGTTCGGGAAAGTGATATCGATGCGTACATTGAGGAGCTCAGGCGTCGGGCCGGAGAGTGGCGAGAAATCGACGGCCCGGCAGAGATTGGGGACCTGGTTACGGTAGCGCTTGGGGGCGAGCGCTTTACTGTGCAGGCAGGGATTTCAAACCACCCTGCTGCTCAGGAAGTTCTGGGTATGAAGAAGAACGAGGAAAAGAAGGTTACCCTTGACGATCAAAAGGAAACCGATCTTGCGGTCCTTGCGATTTACCGAAGACATCTCCCCGAGGTGAACGAGGAATTTGTCAAGGGTTTCGGCGAGGGTTTTGAGTCGGTAGAGGCTTTCCGTGAACATGTTCGCAGGATTCTTGAAGAGGAGGCAAAAAGGCTCGTTGAAGAGCGCTTCAGGGAAGAGGCCATAGTGGCTCTCTGCCGCGCTTCGGAGGTTTCCTCTATTCCTGGGCCTCTCCTTGAGGAGGAGACGCGAAGAGTTATCCGTCTCTTCGAAGAACGGCTGAAGGAGAGCGGTTCGTCTCTTGAACGGTACCTTGAGCTCACGGGGCGGGATTTTGCCACCTTTGAAGAAGAAATGCGGAGAGTTGCCCGCTGGAGGTTGAAGAAGCACTTCGTTCTTGGAAAGTACGCCGATGCCTATGGTATCGAAGTGACGGAGGAAGAAATCCACCGTCTTGTGGAGAATGTTGCCGAGCGGACCGGAAAACCCATTGAGCGGGTCCTTCGCGAGCTTTCTCGGGGAGATGCCTTGCTCGCTATGGCCAGCCGTCTCCTTTCAAGCAAACTCGTTGAGGATCTTGTGGGGAGGGTTGGAGTGCAGGAGGTTGAGGAACCTCTGAATTTTGACCAATGGGAGGCTTTGGAGGATCCTGAAGAGGAGATGATTCAGGGATGAAGGAACCGCGTTTGAGTTATCTTGTGCCCATTGTGGTGGAGCAAACTCCAAGGGGTGAACGGGCGTACGATATTTACTCCCGCCTCTTGCAGGATCGCATTGTCTTCCTGGGTACGGAGATCGACGATACTGTCGCCAATCTCGTGATTGCCCAGCTCCTCTTTCTGGAAGCGATGAACAAGGAGAAGGACATCAACCTGTACATCAATAGCCCTGGAGGCTCAGTCTCAGCCACTCTGGCCATCTACGACACCATTCAGTACATAAAACCTGATGTGGCCACCATCTGCATCGGGCAGGCTGCAAGCGGTGCGGCAGTTATTCTCGCAGCGGGGACGAAGGGAAAGCGCATGGCGCTCCCGAACTCCCGAATCATGATCCACCAGCCCCTTGGGGGTGCGCAAGGGCAGGTCACGGATATCGAGATTCATGCCCGGGAAATGGTGAAAATTCGAGAAAAGCTCAACGAGATTCTTGCTCGTCATACTGGTCAGTCCATCGAGAAGATTCGTAAAGACACCGAGCGAGATTTCTTCATGTCTCCTGAAGAGGCCAGGGAATACGGATTGATTGACCGGGTTCTCTATCCAGAAGAGAAGAAAAAAGAAGGAGCTACACAAGATGTCGAGATTTGAGGAGGAGAAGATTAAGTTGCGGTGTTCTTTCTGTGGGAAGACGCAGCAGGAAGTGAGAAAGCTCATTGCGGGTCCAGGAGTGTACATCTGTGACGAGTGCGTGGAACTCTGCAATGAGATTCTCAAAGAAGACTCGCGGAAGAGCCGGAAGGAGTTCGTCCTTGAGGAACTTCCTTCGCCCAAGGAGATAAAGGCTTTTCTTGACCAGTACGTGATTGGTCAGGAACGGGCAAAGGTTATCCTCTCCGTTGCGGTGTACAATCACTACAAGCGAATCATGCAGCCCAAGGATTCCCAGGATGTAGAGATCGAGAAGAGCAACATTCTCCTTCTTGGGCCCACGGGCTCTGGAAAGACCCTCCTTGCCAAAACCCTTGCTCGATTCCTGAATGTTCCCTTTGCCATTGCCGATGCGACAACCCTTACTGAGGCAGGGTACGTTGGGGAAGACGTCGAGAACATTCTCCTTCGTCTCCTCCAGAACGCCAACTTCGACGTCAAAAGGGCCGAAAAGGGTATCGTCTACATCGATGAGATAGACAAAATCGCCCGAAAGGGGGAAAATCCCTCCATCACACGGGATGTCTCCGGAGAGGGGGTACAGCAAGCGCTCCTTAAAATCCTTGAGGGGATCATTGCCAATGTTCCTCCTCAGGGTGGGAGAAAGCACCCCCATCAGGAGTTCATCCAGGTGAATACGGAGAACATCCTCTTTATCTGTGGTGGAGCCTTTGTGGGGCTTGAGCGCATTATTGAGAACCGCCTGAAGGACCGGAAAATCGGCTTCGGTGCCCGGGAGAGTATTTCGGAGAAAGAACTTTCTCGGAACATTCTCCACGAAGTGCAA
>JACIZN010000136.1:1411-4552 GCA_014359405.1 Candidatus Caldatribacterium sp. | reverse complement strand
GAATCCTTCCTCCCTGTGCCGACCAAGATTTTTGAGTGCATACGTCCGGGCAACGACAATCCAGGCTTTCAGGGCCTCTTCTGGCCAGGAAGGATTTGCCTCAAGTTTTGCCGTTCCTTTGAGGTAGTCCTCAAGGGAGAGAACGTTAATCACTTCGAGGTTTTCTTTTTTCTTGCGAATCTCAAGGTATCCCCGGTACGGACGCTTCCCGAAGTACACCACTTCTCCTTTGGGACGAACAGTCACCACGGGTGCCGCAATACTTTTCTCTTTCCAGAGAACACCAGAAGGAGAAAAGAGAAAGGAAACAGATCGACGAGAAGGAATGGTAAAGACCCGCTTTCCAAGCCGCACTTCAAGCCCCCAAGGAGAAGAGCACGAAATCTCTCCCTGGGTTCGGGAAAGGAGAACCCGAACTTCAATGTCTTTTCCTCTCCCCTCTCCTCCAAGAAGAAGAACTCCCAAAACGAGAACCCAGGCGGCAAGGAAAAGCCAAGGTACCCTCATCCTACCGCCTCAAGAGAAGGGTGAGAATGAGGGTCAAAAAAAGACTCACAAGAAGAGAGGTCATGAGGGGAAAGTAGAAAACAAAATTTCCCCTCCGGTACACGATGTCCCCCGGGAGACGCCCAAGGCGGCTCAAGCCAGGAATGTGGGGGAGGGCGAAGAGGAAAAGACCTACGAGGATAAAAATGCATCCTATGAAGATGAAGACTTTTGCCCAGTACGAGATTTCCATATTCTCTTCTTCACCCCTTCCCAGTAACTCATGATACACCCACAGTACTTCTGCCGGTACAGACCCAGTTCTTTCGCAATCCTTACACTCTCGGGGAAATGAGGTCGAAAGTCTACCCCCACGAAAGGAATACCAGCTTCTTTTCCAATGCGTTCCCCCGCTTCAAGGAGAGCAGCCACATCCTGGTACGGACTGATGGTGAGAGTCGTGCTAAAAGCCGAAAAGCCTCTCTCCTTTGCCCAAAGAGCAACACGCCAAAGGCGCAAACTGTAGCACAGGGAGCAGCGCTTTGCAAGGTCTGGAGAGAGCGCAAAAAATTCCCGAGGATCGTACGGAAAGGGGGTACAGAGCGTTCCTCCTACTCTTGCAATGTACTCCTCCAGCGTGACCCGGCGACGCTCGTACTCATCCACAGGATGAATATTGGGGTTATAGAAAACATTAACTACCTCAAAACCTTGCTCCGCGAAAAAACGATTCACGTAGGTTGCACAGGGTGCGCAGCAGGTATGGAGGGCAAGCTTACCCTTCATGGAGGACCACCTTGCGCAGGTACTCTCGGCCAGAAGGAGTGAGCATTCTCCCTCGCTTGGTTCGAGTCACAAAACCCATCTTGACAAGGAACGGCTCATAGACTTCCTCAAGGGTATCTGGATCTTCCCCAAGAACCATCGCGAGACTCTCAATCCCCACCGGTCCTCCTGCATACTCTTCAAGGAGTGCTCTCAGGAATCTTCGGTCCATCTTTGTAAGACCAAAGGCGTCCACTCCGAGTTCTTCGAAAGCCCTCTCGACAACTTCCCGTGTGAGGTACTGCTCTCCCATAACCTCAGCAAAGTCCCGCACCCGGCGGAGGAGACGATTCGCCACCCGAGGGGTTCCTCGGGAACGACGAGCAATCGCTAAAGCCGCTTCCTCATCTATGCCCACCCCAAGAAGGTGCGCTGCCCGCTGGACAATAAGGGCGATCTCCTCATCGGCGTAGAAGTCCAACCGTTCTATAATCCCAAAACGGTTCCTCAGGGGGGCACTGAGAAGGCTCACCCGTGTGGTCGCTCCCACAAGGGTAAAGGGGGGAAGATGAATGGCCACATCCCGAGCGGCAGGACCCTTCCCCACGAGCACATGAAGGGTAAAATCCTCCATCGCTCCGTACAGGATTTCCTCGCACTGCTTGGGAAGACGATGAATTTCGTCGATGAACACCACATCTCCCGGAGCAACCGTCGTAAGAACTGCTGCGAGGTCCCCGGGGCGAACAAAAAGTGGCCCTGAGAGACAGCGAATGTTCTTCTGCATCTCGCAGGCAATAACGTGGGCAAGGGTCGTTTTCCCAAGACCGGGAGGTCCGTAGAAGAGCACATGGTCCAGGGGCTCGTTCCGTAGACGAGCAGCCTGAATGTAGACCCGAAGATGAGTCACCACGGTCTTCTGGCCAATGAACTCATCAAGGGATCGGGGACGGAGAGCTTCATCCTCTCGCCTCATCCTCGCCCTCCCAATCGCATAAGGGCTTGTTTGATGATATCCTCAACATCTAAGTTCCGACGGTCGACCTCCTCAGAAAGGCGCGCCATGACTGGGTTGACCTCCTGAGGTGTGTACCCAAGGCGGAAGAGCACCTCCTTGGCTTCCTCAAAGACCGTGCTGCGGGGTGATACTGCCGCAAAACCTGCTTCAATGAGGAGAGGACGAAGCTCCACCACGAGGCGCTTGGCAGTTTTGGTGCTTATTCCCCCCTTCTCCTCAAGAGCCCGCGCATCCTCTTCAAGGATATAGCGAATGAGTTCTCTCCAGTGAAGGCGGGAGAGAATCTTGAAGGCGGTACGATGGTTTATTCCTCGAACTTCTCGGAGGCTATCGAAAATTCGCCGTTCTTTTTCATCCTCAAACCCGTAGAGGACGAATTCTCCACTCTCTTTGAGAAAGGAACGTATGAGAAAACACCGTTCCTCTCCCTCTTCCCCTGGTTGCACGAAAGGAGTAACCCGAAGGCGAAACGCAAAACCTCCAACCTCAAGAACCCACTCGTCTTTCTCTTTTTTTTGGACCTTTCCCCGAATGTACTCAAACATTACGAACCCTCAGGTGAAAAGCATGGCATACCGCGACCGCCAGGGCATCGGCAACATCATCTGGACCGGGAATCTGCTCACACTGGAGAATCTGACGCACCATGTACGCAACCTGAGACTTCGTGGCTCTTCCGTACCCTACAACGGCTTGTTTCACCTCAAGAGGGGTATACTCGTACACCGGTACTTCATGGAGAGCAGCACAAAGGAGCACAACCCCGCGGGCTTCACCCACGGAAAAAGCCGTCTTCACATTCCGGTTGAAAAAGAGCTCCTCAACCGCTACCTCCTGGGGAGCATGCGTTACAAAAAGAGCTTCTAAGTCCT
>JACIZN010000136.1:0-1401 GCA_014359405.1 Candidatus Caldatribacterium sp. | reverse complement strand
CCTCAAACAGGGATCGGAGCCGCTCAGCCCGCGAGAGATTCTCCGGCGTCACAATGCAACCCGCGTGAACAACGTGCAGTGTATCCCCTTCGATGTTGAGAAGGCCGAAACCGGTGAGCGCTATCCCCGGGTCAATGCCGAGTATTTTCATGAACTCTTGAGGGACTCAAGGAGTTCATCAGCAATATCGAAATTCGCGTAGACTTCCTGAACGTCGTCGTGATCTTCAAGAGCCTCAATGAGAGAAAGGACCTGCTGTGCCTGCTTCCCCTCGACGCTTACTGTGGTTTTGGGAACCATGGTGACCTGGGCAACGGCGTACTGGAGACCACTCCTCTCAATGGCCTCCTTCACCTTCTCGAAATCTTCTGGAACTGTAATGACGTCAATGGTGGTTTCGGTGGAGCGAATGTCCTCTGCTCCAGCATCAATTGCTACGGCCATGACCTCTTCTTCGTCCACTTTTCCCTTTTCGAAACTAATGAGTCCCTTGCGCTCAAAAACCCAGGATACACAGCCTGTTTCCCCAAGGTTTCCACCGTGCTTGCTGAAGAGATGCCGGATCTCTGCAGTCGTGCGGTTCCGGTTATCGGTTGTGGCCTCTACCATGATGGCAACGCCACCCGGACCATACCCCTCGTAGATAATCTCTTCGTACGCTACGCCCTCGAGTTCACCGGTCCCCTTTTTGATGGCTTTTTCGATGTTCTCTTGAGGCATGTTCATTTCTCGAGCCTTTTGGATAGCAAGGCGAAGGCGAGGGTTATTCTCAGGGTTGCCACCGCCCTGGCGGGCTGCAACCGTAATGAGACGGATGAGCTTCGAAAAGGCTTTTCCCCGTTCCAGGTCAGTCTTTGCTTTTTTGTGTTTTATCTGGGCCCACTTTGAATGTCCAGACATACCCTCAACGCTCCTTATCGGTTTTCTCACCGTATTGTACCACAACCTGCAGAAAGGCCAAAGACAGAGCCTGAAGACCCCGAGAATAAAAAACCTGGGAGGAAATCCTCCCAGGTTTTTTACTTTTCCCCGGCAGCGTCCTACTTTCCCGCCCAGTTCCCCAGGCAGTATCATCGGCGCTGGAGGGCTTAACTTCCGGGTTCGGAATGGTTCCGGGTGTTTCCCCTCCGCTATGGCCACCGGGAAATCTGTATACCTCTGGGGAAGCATCCTGGAATGAAGCCATTGCGGTCAAGTCCTCGACCGATTAGTACCCCTCGGCTCAAGGTGTTACCACCCTTACACCTGGGGCCTATCAACCGGGTCATCTTCCCGGGGTCTTACCTGGTTAACCCAGTGGGATACCTCATCTTGGGGTGGGCTTCGCGCTTAGATGCTTTCAGCGCTTATCCCATCCGGACACAGCTACCCAGCGATGCCCCTGGCAGGACAACTGGAACA
>JACIZN010000135.1 GCA_014359405.1 Candidatus Caldatribacterium sp. | reverse complement strand
CGTTTCCATAGCTACTGTGAGCCGGGCTTTGAGTGGAAAGGGAAAAGTGAATCCGGAATTGAGAGAAAAGATTATCCGAAGGGCAAGGGAGTTAGGATATGTCTTTTCCGGGGTGTTTCCTATCTCCCAGCCCAAGAGGATTGTTCTCCTCTTCCCGACAGATGCCTTCTTCTGGGACAAGGTTGAAGAAGGTATAAACGACGCCATTAGCTTATTCACTCCGTGGGGCATTCACTTTGAGACGCATCGGACACAGGGGCACAACCTCTCTGAGCAAACGGTAATCCTTGAAAAGCTTCTTCGGGAAGAGGAACACATCGATGGTCTTGCTATAGTCCCCTCGGATCTCACCCGCCTTGATTACTTTATTAACGCCTTCTTCATTCGGGGCACAAAAGTTGTTACCTTTAACGTTGATGCTCCTTTGAGCAAGCGCGTCTTCTATGTGGGGCAGCATGGCGGAGAAGCGGGAAGACTTGCGGGGCGCATCTTTCACCTCCTTCTGGGTAACAGAAAAGGGGTAATCTGTACTCTGACAACCCACAAACAGGCGCCTTCCCATGTCATGCGCTGGCAGGGGTTGACCGATTTTGTTCGGGAAAAGGGGTTACCCTACGATGTGTCCCGGGTCATTGAGGTGAAGGATGAGGAAGAGGCATACCGAGTGGTCAAGGAGGACCTCCTTAAGGAAGAAGGGCTTTGTGGTATTTTCGTGAGCACGGCCTTTGGAAACTGTGGAGTTGGAAGAGCACTTAAGGAGACGGGTAAGCGAGGTATCGTGGTAGTAGGGAATGACCTCGCGAAAGAGTGGGAAGACTACCTCGACCAAGGCTTTATCGATTGCTGCCTGTATCAGTATCCTTACCTTCAGGGTTTCTTGAGTGTTGCCTTTCTCGTACAGCATCTTCTCTTTGGGTTTTCACTCGATGTGCACACCTTCTATCTCCCTACGATTCCGGTGTTCTCTAGAACAACGACTGGTCAGAACGTCCAGCACTTTGAGCGGCTCCTGAGCCGAATTCTTATCTGGGAAACGGGGAAGATGCCACAAGTTGCACCGGTCTCTCGGGGGGTATTGTCGTGACCTCAAAGGAGAGGGTTTTTACCGCGCTTTCACACGAAGAGCCAGATAGAGTGCCGATTACGGCGAGTTTCACCCCGGAATTCGCTGAGCGTCTTCGGAAGCACCTCGGTCTACCTCCAAAGGATACCAATCCTCATGGTGGCATCGTTCATGACCTTGAAGAGGCCCTTGGTCTTGATATTATCCAGTACTCTGTGGGAATTGCAAACTCGTACTATGCTTCTTCGGAGGACACTTACGTCTGTGAATGGGGAATTACCTGGAAACAGGTAGAGTACGAGACGCCTTTTGGAAAAGGGAAGTACACGGAGATTGCCGAACACCCCCTGGCTTCAGATGAACGCATTACCACTTATGTACCTCCTGACCCCAATCGGGAAGAACTCTATGCACCACTTAGAGGGGTACTCGAGCGGTACGAAAAAGAGTACTTCATTCTTGGGGTTACGGTTTGCACGATCTTCGAAGGTGCGTGGTACCTGCGGGGTCTTGATCGGCTCCTCGTGGATATGGTCACTGACGAAGAAAAGGCCAACGCCATTCTCGACATTCCCTTCCGTTTCCATCTTGAAGCAGCTAAACGCCTCGTGGCCATGGGTGTCCATGGCATATGGCTTGGGGATGATGTGGGGACTCAACGGGGAATGCTCATATCCCCTGAGCTCTGGCGTAAGTACCTGAAACCCCGCATGGCTTTGATCTGTTCAGAACTGAAGCACCTTAACCCTAACATTTTCATCGCGTACCACAGCGACGGCAACATCGAGCCTATCATTGATGAGCTCATTGAAATTGGTATCGATGTCCTCAACCCGGTGCAGCCTAAGGCTATGGATCCTGCCGTTTTGAAAAAACGGTACGGTACTCGTCTCTCCTTTTGGGGAACAATTGATGAGCAGGAAACACTACCTTTTGGGACTCCAGAAACGGTGCACCAGGAGGTTCGAGTACGCATAGAGACCATGGCTCCAGGTGGAGGGTTCATTATTGCTCCAACTCACCATGTACAGCTTGATACTCCCCTGGAGAATTTCTTTGCCTTCCTTGAGGCAGCAAAAACGTATGGAAAGTATCCGGTTTGCGTGTGAAGGAGGTGAGAAGAGAAGGCTTAGGCAGGTCGGAAGTTGTGCTTGCGGTTTTTGGGATTCCGTGAAAATTCTTGAAAGGGGGGAAGCAAAGTGAAGCGGAATCACCTTGTGGTGTTGGGGGTTGTGGCATTCCTGGTGGTGGGGAGTCTCTTCGCGTCCGTAGCTTTGGCTCAAGAGGAGAGTCCTTTCAAGGACATTACCATTCGCTTCTTCTGTGGTGGGCCTCCAGGTGGTCCCTTTGCAAGTGTCGTCTACCGAGGTGCCCAGCTTGCTGAGAAGCTCATGGGTTGCAAGGTGGAGTACGTTTGGTCCAACTGGGATCCGGAAACGATGGTGCGTCAGTTCAAAGAAGCCGTTGCGGCAAAGCCTGATGGCATTGCAGTCATGGGCCATCCAGGAGATGATGCTCTGCTCCCGCTTATTGACCAGGCTTTCGCTCAGGGTATCATTGTAACCTCTCAGAACACCACCCTTCCCAAGGCGGAAGAAAAGTACAGATCCCGGGGATTTGGCTATGTCGGCCAGGAGCTCTACGACTCTGGGCGTCTCCTTGGGAAAGGGTGTCTTGAACGATTCGATCTGAAGCCTGGAGACCGTGCCATGGTTTGGGGACTCCTCTCGCAGCCGACACGAGGCCTTCGAACCAAGGGTGTCATCGATGCGTTGGAGGAAGCTGGGCTTGTGGTTGACTATCTTGAGATTTCTCCTGAGGTGAACGCCGACGCTCCTCTTGGTGCTCCGGTATTTGCAGGATACGTTTCCTCTCACCCCGATGTAAAGCTTGTGGTAACGGATCATGGTGCGCTCACTGCTACTATGGAGACGTACTTCAAAGCGGCGGGCAAGGGACCTGATGACATGTACGGTGCTGGCTTTGACCTTTCTCCAGCCACCCTTGAGGCAATGCGTAAAGGGTACGTCGACCTCATTCATGACCAGCAGCAATTCCTGCAAGGATTCCTGCCCATTGTACAGCTCTGTCTGAGTATCAAGTACAAGTTTGCCGGTCTCCACATCGATACTGGTTCCGGCCTTGTGGACAAGAGCAACGTTGAGGAGATTGCTCCACTTGTTGAACGGGGGATTCGGTGAGCATGGCTGAACCTTCTGAAGTTCTCGTCAAAATGGTCAATATTCGAAAGTCCTTCGGACATGTGGAAGTCCTCCGAGGGGTAAACTTCGAGGTAGGGTACAATGAAATTGTTGGACTTTTGGGCGATAATGGAGCGGGAAAATCCACGCTCATCAAAATCCTCACCGGGGTTCATCAACCCGACTCTGGAGAGATTTACTGGAAGGGGCAGAAGCTCGTCAACTACTCTGTAGCTAAGGCGAGGGAGTTGGGTATCGAAACAGTTTTCCAGGAAAGGGCTCTCTCGGAGCAACATTCCCTCTGGCGCAATATTTTCATGGGTCGGGAAATCACCAGCCGGTGGGGGTTTCTGGATATCCGCAAGCAACGTGAGGAAGCGGAACGAATCATCCGAGAGTACATGGGCTTTACCTCTTCGGCTTTGAGTGTAGACGCAGTTGTGGGGACCATGTCCGGAGGCGAAAAACAGGGTGTGGCGATTGCCAGGGCCCTCCACTTCCAGGCAGACCTCATCATCCTCGATGAGCCAACGACGGGACTCTCGCTATCAGAGACACAAAAGGTCCTGAGCTTTGTCGAAGAAATCAAGAAGAAGGGGAAGTCGGCCATCTTTATCACCCACAATATCTACCATGTGTACCCTGTTGCCGATCGGATCGTGATTCTTGATCGTGGAAGAGTCGTAGGAGAGTTCATGAAGGCATCGATTCCTTTAGAGAAACTCGTTGAAAAGCTCTACCTTGTAGCCCGTACTGGCAGGCTCAACGACGAGGGTACTACTTCCGAAGAAACGCCAAAAGGCCCTCATGGTCTTGAGTCGCTCATGCCCTAAAAAGACCCCGGCTGAAAGGCCGGGGTCTTTTTGTTCCTTGAGATTTGGGGGGAGGAAGGATGCGGAACAGATGGCTTTCAGAAAATAGGACTCAGGTAAGCATTCTCTTTGTCCTTTGTGCCTTGCTCTTGCTTTTCACCATCAGCAGTCCAAGGACATTTCTCTCAGGCGATATCTACACCGCCTTCATGTCCACCTTGCCCTTCTCAATGATTATGGCTCTGTCGCTTACCCTTGTGGTGATCTGTGGAGAGATGGACCTCTCCTTTCCTTCTATCATGGGGTTCTGCGGGTACGTCTTCGCCCAGGTTTTCCATGCCACAGGAAGTGTGGCTTTTGCCCTTTTCGTCTGCATTCTCGTGGGTCTTGTCGCTGGGTATATCAATGGTTTTCTGGTTGTGAAGTTTAATCTCCCCTCTCTGGTGGTTACCATTGGGACTCAGTTTTTCTGGGCAGGCCTTACCC
>JACIZN010000134.1 GCA_014359405.1 Candidatus Caldatribacterium sp. | reverse complement strand
CCCTTGGTTCTCCTTGTAGCTCCGCCACCCATCGGACCGCTCCCCAAAGAGATGGAAATTTTCAAGGGTGGAGAGGAGAAATCAAGAGAGCTTGGACATCTCTACCGTTTCTGGGCAGACATTCTTGGTTGCCACTTCTTCGACGCTCAAGAAGTCGTTACAACAAGCGCTATCGATGGTATTCACTGGGACGCAAAGGGGAACGAAGCTTTCGCCCAAGCCCTGGCACAAATCATTCCCAAAATCCTTTAGGAGGAGTGCAATGGACAAAATCGAGTTCTTGCGGGAGAGGTTCGCTCAGGAAGGGTACGCAAGGTTCCTTGGAATAGAACTCGAAGACCTCAGAGAAGGCTACGCACGAGTCCGAATGAAAGTAACCGAAAACCTTCACAACATCTTTGCGACTGCTCACGGAGGAGCTCTCTTCTCCCTCCTTGACGAAGCTTTTGAGCTTGCCTGCAACTCTCACGTGGAAGACGCCGTGGCCATGAGTGTTACGGTGCACTACGTGAGGCCTGTCACGGAAGGAACGGTTGTCGCTGAAGCCCAAGAGGTGGCGCTGACTGCACGGACGGGAATCTACGACATTACCGCCTATGACGAGGCAGGAAATCCTGTTGCCTTTGCCAGAGCGCTTTGCTACCGAAAAAGAAAAGACTGAGGGGAATTCCCCTCAGTCTTTTCTTTCCCCCATTTTGGCATCAAGCACAAGGAGCCCCAGACCCTCTCCAGCCATCTTTATGTACGCCACGATTTCGGCTGCATTCTTTTCCTCTTCAACCTGCTCGTCGATGAACCACTGGAGATGGGTCATCAAGGGATAATCCTTCTCCTCTTTTGCCATCTCGTACAATTTATGGATCATCCCCGTTACCTTCTTCTCGTGCTCAAGAACTGCTTCAAACATTGCCCGAAGAGACGGATACTCCACCGGAGGCTGCTCGATACCACGGAGCACAACTCGCCCACCCCGGTCATTCACAAACTCAAAAAGACGCATTCCATGGGAGAGCTCCTCTTTTGCCTGGAGCTTCAGCCAGTGCGCAAAACCCTTCAAATTCATAGCCTCGCACTGGGCTGCCATGGCTAAGTAAAGATATGCCGAGTAAAACTCGTTTTTGATTTGCTCGTTTACTGCTTCTTCAAGACGCTTGGTTAACACCGGACATCCCCCTTTCTCACAAGGATTTTTATTGTAAACCCTGGATGAGCTTTCCAAATTCCCGTCCCAGTTTTTGCACCTCTAAAATATCCTCTTTCTTCCCTCCACCCCGGAACTCAAAGAACGAAACCACTTCCCAATTGAGCTCGCGGGCAAAACGCTCCACTTCCCTTCTTGCTCCTCCTGACCATCCGAAGCTCCCAAGGTAGAGCATTTTCTTGTGCTTCACACTTTTTCGAAGAGCAAGGTCAAGTACCTGTGCTACTGGTGGAAAAAGCCCCGCCTCATAGGTAGGTGCTCCAATCACAACTCCCTTCTTTTCCCAGAGGGATGCCAGAATGTAGCTTGCATGCACCCGACGAGCATCGAACATGTCGACACGTACACCACTTTCGGCAATTCCCTGAGCTAAGGCATCAACCATTGCCTCGGTATTCCCGTACATCGATCCGTAGAGAATTGTTACGCCCTTCTCCCCGCCGTTTTCTGCATACTGAGACCAGGTACGGCAGAGGTCCACGATGTACTGGGGGTTCTTTCGCCAGATGAGGCCATGAGAGGGAGCAATCATGGAAATCGAAAGAGTCGAGAGTTTGTCTATCGCCTTGAGCACCATAGGGCTGTACTTAGCAACGATGTTGGCAAAGTACCGCAGGGATTCGCGAACATAGAAGTCGAACTGGGTGCACTCATCGTCAAAAATTGCTCCCTGGAGTGCTCCGTACCCGCCAAAAGCATCGCAGGAGAAAAGAGTCTTTGTCTCCTCCTCGTAAGTTACCATAGTTTCTGGCCAGTGAACCATCGGAGTGAGGAAGAAGACAAGCTTTTTCCTCCCAAGCTCCACTTTTTCTCCATCCTGGACAACCTGCACACCCTCAGCGATCCCGTAAAACGCCGCCACCATATCCTTGGCCTGGGGTGAGCAGAGAATAACCGCCTGGGGAGCAAGTTTTCGAAGAACCTTGAGAGTGCCAGTATGATCCGGCTCCATGTGGTTCAGGACGATGTAGTCGAGGCTTGAGAGGGGAACCTTCTCCTCAATCTGCGCGATGAAATCATCAGTTTTGAGGGACTTCGCAAGGTCGATGATGGCCTTCTTTTCATCCACCACAAGGTAGGAGTTGTACGATACCCCTTCTTTGGTTATAGGCCATAAACCTTCGAAAAGATCCGTCGTGTGGTCGTTGACGCCAACCCAGTACACACCAGGGCGAATCTCCACTGAGGGCATTCACTGTCCCTCCCCCTCTTTTTACCCTTATTGTACCGAAATTCCTGATGCCCTTCTACTCCCCCAGGAAAGGACAGCGAATAGCCTCTTTTTCTTCCTCCTTTAGGAAGCGATCAAGAAAGAATGCGATAGAAAGCACTCCGACAAAGGACATGAGGTAACGGGACAACGCAAAAGCACCTCCGAGGTTTTGCATTTCAAAAAGAAGCATTGGTATCTTCATAGTGGACCAAGCCCCCAGGAAGATCCACACATTCCGCAGACTCACTCCTTTGCGCAGGAGCACTTCAGCCACTGGAAAGGCAGCGTACAGTGGCCCAGCAGCAAAAGCCCCAAGGGCAAGGGCGATGCCCATTCCGAGCATCCCCGAAGTCTCTCCAAGCCTCTCCACCACCTTCTCCCGGGGCACCCACGCATCGAAGAGCCCCACAAGGATAAAAATAGGCGGAACGACACTGAGCATGAAGAGTATGTTCCGGAAAGCTGTGGCAAAGACCTTTTTGCCAAGAGGAGGAGAAAAACCTAAGACCACAAGGCATATCCCAAGGAGAACAAAAAAACCAAGGTAGGACCGGAAAGTGCTACCTTTCATTTACTTCACCATCCTTACAAAAAACCACACAGTGTACCCTACAAGGAAGGAGTAACAGTACGCCAGGAAATTCCTCCATGTCGTAGCCTTCACGCCGAAGTACCTCACCTCAAGGGGAAATGTTACAACGCCAACCATCATGAGCGTCGAGATGAACACTGCCATTTGAGCAATACCTGCACCCTGGTTGAGAAGAACCTTGGCCATGGGAAAGGCCACAAATCCTGGCACAAGGGTGATAGCCCCAACCACCGAGGCAGTGAGGTATCCCAAAAACCCGCTTCCTTCCCCAAGAAAGGTAGCAATGGTTTTTTCCGGAAGAAGCGCAATTGAAAGCGCAAGAATAAAAAGCACCACCAGGAAAGGGGGCAAAATCGAGATAAAGCTCTTCCAGGCTCTCCTGAGGGCTTGCTCCGTTCTTTTCCGGTCCTCAAAAAACGAAAAGAAAAGCCAGGAAAGAGCAAGGATGTAGAAAATGAGCGTGGATAAATCACCCACTGTGCTCCTCCTCTCGTACTTTCCTGTACTCCTCAAGGAACCTCTGGAACCGCAAAAGCTGTTGTTCCATATGCTCAGCCCAAAGGGAGAGTGCAACCTTCCCTTCTTCGGTAATCCTGTAAACTCTTTTTGCAGGACCCGAGGCCTCCGTTACCCAGCTTGAGACAACGAGCCCATCCTCCTCCATTCTCCTCAAGGTGCGGTACAGAAGTCCTGGGTCAAGGGGAACATTCTGGAAAAAGAGATGCTTCGCCTTCTCCATGAGTTCGTAACCGTGGGACGGTCCTTTGAAGAGAAAAAGGAGGAGGCAAGGCTGCAGAAAGCGGTCAATCCTGAATCCTGGACACTCCGGATGGTGTTCCCTACACATGTCTTGCCCTCCCTTCAATAACGATACCATCTATGTGTAAATTTCACATAAAGGATAAAGTCTCATTGCCTCCTTGTCAAGTGTCCCCGACGTTTAGCCCAAGACGGATGCTCAGGAATCAAATCTTCCTTCGGGGGAAGTCGACGGGCTTTTGGAAATTATTCCCTTCTCTACCAGGAACCAAAGAGGGCCTGGAGACACACCCGGTAGACATTGAACACACCAGCACAGGTGGGGAAAACAGCGTAATGCAAAACCTTATAGGAATACGTGGAAGAGGAAATATTAAGGAAGAGCTCGAGCAAGGCCCGAAAGGAATCGGGGCAGCGGAGAGGAACAACCTTCGGCACAGGCTCACCTCCCGAAAGCGAGCCAGGGCGAACGGACTCGGGGCGTGGAGGAAGACAGGGAGGAAAAATGGGAAAGCGGGAAATCCGCTTCAGGGGCGGATCAAAAAAACTGGCAGGCCCGGCAGGATTCGAACCTGCAACCCCCGGATTTGGAATCCGGTGCTCTGGCCGTTAGAGCTACGGACCTGCACAGTCTTAGTATACCTTAACGAACCTCGCGGTGCAAGGTGTGCTTTCGGCAGAAAGGACAGTACTTCCTGAATTCCAGGCGCCCGGTTTTCTTATTCTTATTCTTGCTTCCCTGGTAATTCCTCCGCTTGCACTCCGTACATTCAAAGGTAATGGTTTCGGACACAACTAAAACCTCCTACTCGATGATCTCCGTGACCACTCCAGCACCAACAGTTCTTCCTCCCTCACGGATGGCAAAGCGCAAGCCCTTCTCC
>JACIZN010000133.1 GCA_014359405.1 Candidatus Caldatribacterium sp. | reverse complement strand
GTGGAGCGATGGGAGACCAAGGCTTATGCCCTTTTGGCGTTTCTTCGTCATCCCAAGCCCATCCGGCGGTACTTGTACACCACGAACCAACTGGAACGCTTAGCCAAGGAGGTGAAGAGGAGGACAAAAGTGGTGGAGGTGTTCTGTGGAGAGGAGGCGGTAGAAAAGCTCTTGTACTTGGTTTTGAGTCACTTGAACGAGGCCTGGGGAGCGCGAAGGCTGCGGGAATTTGCGGAAATGGAGATGGGAAGCTATCATGCTGGCTAGACACAATAAACGAGACACTATGCCTCAAGACCATAAGGGACCATCTCAAAAGGTGGACGGAAGAGGTGTATAATCGAAAGAGACCTCATTGGGGTTTAGGGAGAGGACCCCTGGGAGTACCTGAGGGATACTGGGATTGTAGAGTGTCCCACATGATGTGAACCTAAACATCTCCTTGACAGAAAGAGCGCTCACTAATACAATTTCTTATGAAGTATGAAACTGTTTCATAACTTTTTCGAAAAAGGTACATCACATGCCGAAGGTGAATATCTACACCATAGCTAAAAAGGCTGGAGTCTCTCCGGCAACGGTCTCAAGAGCTTTGAACCATCCCGAGCAGGTATCTCCCGAAACGAGAGCAAGGGTTCTCCAAGCCATTGAAGAACACGCTTTCACTCCAAGTATCCTCGCTAAACGCAACGACACCATCGGTATTGTTTACGACTGGAGAGAGGGTATATTCCGTAACTACTACTTCTCTCGACTCCTCAACGGTATTTCCTCTGAGCTCCAAAAATTCAACTACAACATGCTCTTTTTTGCCCGGGACCGGTTTGCCTCTCCCCAGGAATGGCGGACATTCCTTCACCAGCATCATGTCGGGGGAGTCATCCTTGTAACCCCTCCAAAAGACGACCCGCGAATACAACCCCTTCTTGCTCTGGAGCGGGATGTGGTCGTCCTCGGATCACGTGAAGGGAGCACACACTTCGTGGACTGTGAAAACATTCAATCGACACGCATCGCCATGCAGTACCTCTTTGATCTCGGTCATCGGGCAATTGGATTCATTGGAGGAGACCTTACTCAGATTGACCACGCAGAACGTTTTGGGGCTTATCGAAGTTTCCTCGAAGAGCGCGGTCTTTTCCGGGAAGAGTACGTTCATATCACCGAAGACATTCCCTCCTTTCTCTCTGGACGAGGAGGATTCGAGGGAGCGGTGAAACTCCTGAAGCTTCCATTCCCTCCAACAGCCATCTTTGTGGGAAGCGGGAATTGCCTCCTTGGGGTTCTCCAAGGCCTTCAGAGCATGGCAAAACGCGTTCCCGACGATGTCTCCATTGTCTGCTTCGACGACCTCGAAGAGATCGTTCCCGGCATCACTTCTATTCGACAGCCCATCGAGCGTATGGGCCGGGTTGCCGCAGAAATTCTTGTTCGCCAGATGATGAAAGGCGATGGAACCCCAGAGCCTGAGCAGAGAATTCTTCCTTGCCAGTTTATCCCTCGAGGATCAGTTAGAAATCTCTTCCAAGGAAGGGGGTGAAGGACGGAAAGAAAAGACTCTCCTTTGCGTGAGAAGCTTCTTCCAAAAAACCAAAAGAAAGGGGGAAGACCAATGCGGAGACTGGGGTTCGTCGTTTTGGCGCTTCTTTTCTTCCTTGTGTGGGGAGCTGGGGCTCAGGAGAAAATCACTCTACAGTTCTGGCATACCTACAGCCTCGCTGAGATTAAGGTGCTTACTGAACAGGTTGAGCGGTACATGCAGGAGAATCCCCACGTTCAGATCCAGCTCACAAACATTCCCTTCGAGCAACGGGCAACGATGATCATCAACGCCATTAAAGGAGGAACTCCTCCGGATCTCTACCGAGGCGATATGCCAATGCAGTTTGAAATTGCTCGTCTTGACGCAGCTTTGCCCCTCGAAGAGTACATCAAAAAGTACGATCCCGAGATGCTCACCGATGTACCTCAAAATGTCTGGGACATGTGCACCTATCAGGGGAAGGTTATAGCAATTCCAGAAGACTTCTTTGTGCCAGTTATCTACTACAACAAGGATCTTTTCCGGGAAGCAGGAATTGATTCCTTCCCCACCACCTGGGAAGCCCTGATTGAGGCTGCGAAAAAGCTCCACAAACCCAGAGAGGGAAAATTCGGCATTGAATGGATGTCCTGGGGTGATGGCCCGTACTGGTCAACGGGAGCGCTTTTCCTCTCCAATGGAGGCGGTTTCGTCGAGGACGGCAAAGTAGTTTTTGCCAGCGAAAACAATGCCAAAACCTTCGAGCTTCTCCAGGAACTCTTCAAGTACACCCCACCAGGCCTCTCGACCTTCGGGTACGATGATTGGGATAAGGCTTTCTACCTCGGTAAGGTCGGCATACAACTTGGAAACGGTTCCTGGAGCATTGGCAACTACCGCGAGCTCGCCCCAAATCTCAACTATGCCATCGCACCATATAACATCGTTGGGCCCATGGGAACAGAGCCCGTTGTGCCAGGACATGGAGTCTGCTTCTACATGGTCATGAAGGGCACAAAGTATCCCGAGGAAGCAACGAAGGTGCTTACCTGGCTTGTAAACCCTGAGAACCACTACGAATGGTGCGAGAAGCTCTGGCACACTCCAGTGCGAACCTCCACTTTCGCCCGCTCGTTCTTCGATGACCCGCGTTTCGATGCCTTTAAGTTCGAACTCACCAGGGCCAAAGCTATCTTCACCGGCGACGTTGCTACAGTCTTTAATCCCCTCATTGCTGAGACTTTCAGGCGTGTTTTCTGGGATATCGTAGAAGGTGGTGCTGACATCAAGGAAACTCTTGAAAACGGTGCTAAAGAGATGGAAAAAGTCCTCGCCGAGCTTGGGAAATGAGGCGCATACCCCTCCGGGTGTGCCCGGAGGGGTATGGAGGAGGAAAAACCATGGTATTCCGAAGACACGTGCACTGGTTGCTTTTCGTGCCTCTTGGTGCTTTCCTTCTTATCGCCTTCCTCTACCCGATGCTTTATCAAGTTATCCTGAGCTTTGAAGAACACACCCTGTATACCACGGAACCGCATTTTGTCGGCCTCCGCAATTACTCCGCCGTTATCAAGGACCCGGTGTTTTTCATTGCACTTAAAAATGCGCTTATCTGGACCGCTTTATCGGTCCTCTTCCAGGTTGCCCTTGGTCTTCTTACCGCTTTACTCCTGAATGTCCCTCAAAAAGGGTACAGGGTCTTTCGAAACTTAAGCCTCCTTCCCTTCGTCCTTCCCCCCGTTGCGATTGCCGTCACCTGGAAATGGCTCTATAACCCCCTCTATGGACTCATCAACTACCTCGTGGTTCTTTTCGGTGGGGAACCAGTGAATTTCTTGGGAAGGAACCTCGCATTGTACTCGGTCACCTGGGTGAACATCTGGAAGGCTTTTCCCTTCTACGCTCTTTTTGCCCTTGCCGGCCTCCAGTCCATCTCCCAGGAAATCTACGAAGCGGCACGCATTGACGGAGCGACTTCCTTCAACATTTTCCGATACATTACCCTTCCTCTAATCCGGCCACTTCTCCTTGTCATGGCTCTTTTCGCTACCGTATGGACCTTTAATTACTTCGACCTCATCTATTCCATGACTCAGGGTGGTCCAGGGCATACCACAGAAATCCTTGCAACCCTCGCTTACAAAACGGTCTTTCTAAAGCTTCGTTTTGACCATGCAGCCACAATAGGCGTTTTCATGTTTCTCGTGAACCTTACCCTGAGCCTTGCCATCCTTTCCCTACTGAGGAGGAGTGAAACATGAGGAGGGGAACCCCTCTTGTAGCGTTATACTACGTACTTGTGGTGTTACTTTTGGGGGTCATCCTCGTTCCTATCTATTGGCTCATCATGCCCTCCTTTCTCCCCACGAGTGAAATGTTTGCCTTTCCACCACACCTTGTTCCCCGCTCTTTCACACTGAAAAATTACTACGATCTTGTTGTGACATACCCCAAAACGGTAACCATCGACATGCTCCTTTATCTGCGCAATTCCTTCATCGCCTGTGGCACTGCAAGTTGCATAGTACTCGTTATAAGCACTCTTGCTGGATATGCTTTAGCTCGTTTCTCCTTTCGAGGTAAAGGAACTCTCCGAACAACTATTCTCCTCACCCAGATGATGCCAGCAGTACTCTTTTTCATCCCCATATACCTTTTTATGAAACGCCTTGGGCTTGTGAACAACCTCCTTGCTCTTGTCCTCATGTACCCAGGCATGGTTGCTCCGTTCAGTACGCTCATCAGCGAGGCATACATTGCGAGCATCCCCCGAGAAATAGAGGAAAGCGCTCTTCTTGATGGGGCAGGCATTGGAACTATTCTTTTCCGCATCATTTTCCCTCTTTCCGCTCCAATGGTTGTAGCCATCCTCATATACTCCTTTGTCTGGATGTGGAACGACCTCATTATTTCCCTCGTCCTCTGCCACGCTAACGAAGTTCGCACTGCAAGTGTCGGGCTCTTTAGCTTTATTGGTGCAGCAACGGTAGAATGGGGCGGACTTTTAGCGGGGACTGTCCTTTGCATTCTCCCACCCCTTGTGCTCTTCGCTCTCTTCCAAAAGTTCATTGTCCAGGGTATCTTAGCCGGGAGCTTGAAAACATAGGAAGGAGGCTCGTACATGTACAGAATTTCCCTCGATGGCTCATG
>JACIZN010000132.1 GCA_014359405.1 Candidatus Caldatribacterium sp. | reverse complement strand
GGATACCCACCCTTTGCAATACCTCCTTGAGCTTCTTGAAGTACTGTGAACGAAACTCTGGTCGATCTACAAAATATTTCCTCCTACCCCTTGACAGAGTGTACCCGGGGTGGTACCCTAAGCACATCGCTTGCGCAAGCATAGTTCAGATTGAGGAGGCTCAATTCAATGGCAACAGGCAAAGTGAAATGGTTCAGCACCACCAAAGGGTACGGGTTCATCTCGTCCGACCAGGGTGGTGACGTGTTCGTGCACTACACGGCCATCGAAGGAAACGGCTTCAAGACCCTCGAAGAGGGCCAGGCTGTAGAGTTCGAGGTTCAGCAGGGGACCAAGGGTCCTCAGGCTGTCCGCGTACGGAAGATATAGGTAAATCGTACCGGGAAAGAAAGCCCACCACAAGCGTGGTGGGCTTTTTCTTTTTGTGCTATAATTGATTCCACTTTGTGTCATGAGGGAAGGTGAGGGAGGAATGAAGAAAGGGATTCATCCAGAGTACCAGGAAACCCGGGTTATCTGCGCCTGTGGGAATACTTTTGTTACCAAATCGACGAAGTTCCCCGAAATCCGTGTCGAAATCTGTGCCAAGTGCCATCCCTTCTTCACCGGGCAGCAGAAGCTCGTTGATACCACCGGGAGGGTAGAGAAGTTCCGGAGCAAGTACGGGGACAACTACTGATTCGTCCCCGCCACCATGCAGGTTACGCTTCTTTCCTACACCCCTGAGCCGGAAAAGGCCATTGCCCTTGCTGCTCGGGTGTGTTACAGTAAAACCCCTCCCCGGGACATTTCCCTTGAGAGAGCTCGGGCACTCATTCGGGGGCTCTTTGCCCGGGGGCATGAGTCGGTTCTGGAGCACGCCTCATTTTCCTTTCTCATCGAGGGGATATCGCGGGTGGCCTCGCATCAGCTTGTGCGGCATCGCCTGGCGTCCTACGCCCAGCAGAGCCAGCGCTATGTGGATGTGAGGAACGCGAAGTTCGTGTGTCCTCCGTCGATTGTTGCCCATCCTCGTGCTAAAATAGTGTTTGATGAGGTGATTGCTCAGGCCCAGAGAGCCTACGAGGAGCTCTGTGGCCTTGGCATTCCAAGGGAAGATGCCCGGTACGTTCTCCCTCAGGGGGTGGAAACGAATCTTGTAATCTCCCTGAATGCCCGGGAGCTCTTGCACATCTTCCGGTTGCGCCTGTGCCGTCGGGCTCAGTGGGAGATTCGGGAAGTGGTGCTCCGGATGCTCGAGGAGATAAGAAAGGTTGCGCCGAGCATTGCGGAGCTCGCCGGTCCGCCCTGCAAATTCGGACCTTGCCCGGAGGGGGAGAAGAGTTGCGGAAAGCCGTGGGGAACGCTGTGAGAGAGAGATCCTGCGATATCGGGGGACAGGCGCTCATTGAGGGGGTCATGATGCGTAGCCCCCGCCGCCTTGCCATGGCGGTGCGCCGTCCGGATGGGACTATTGTCCTTGAGGTTCGGGAAGAGGTTCCCCTTTCCCGCCGGAGCCGTTTTCTTTCCCTCCCCATCGTTCGGGGGATTGTGGGCCTTGTGGATTCTCTGGTTGTGGGGCTTCGGGCGCTCTCGTACTCGGCCCAGGTGGCCTTTGGAGATGAGGCAAAGCTCACCGGTTTTGATATCGGAATGGCTATGCTCCTTGCCCTGGGCCTTTTTGTGGGGCTTTTCGTGGCGCTGCCGACCTTTGTAACCTCTCTTTTTGACCGTTTCCTCTCTTCAACCGTCGTGTACAACCTTGCCGAGGGAGGAATCCGGATTGGGGTTTTCCTCCTCTACCTCTTCGTGATTTCCCAGATACGGGACATCCGCCGGGTTTTTGAGTACCATGGGGCAGAGCACAAGGCAATTTTCGCCTTTGAGGAGGGAGAGGAGCTCACTCCAGAAAACGCCATGAAGTTCACCACCCGCCATCCCCGTTGTGGAACGAGCTGGCTCCTTGTGGTTATGGTGGTGAGCATTCTCATTTTTTCGCTCCTTGGGAGGCCGGGGATTCTCGTGCGCATCGTGAGCCGAATCCTTGTGGTGCCTGTTGTCGCCGGTCTTGCCTACGAGGCAATCAAGCTCCTTTCACGGAATCGGAGGAGTTTCCTGGCACGCATCGTGAGCCTTCCGGGGCTCTGGCTCCAGTACCTCACCACCCGTGAGCCGGACCGGGCGCAGCTTGAGGTGGCCTTTGCCGCTCTTCGGGGGAGTTTAGGAGAGGATGAGCGCCCATGTGGCGAGACAGAGTGAAAGCCATCGTTGCCCAGTACCGGGAACTCACCGAGAAAATGGCGGATCCCGAGGTTATCCAGGACCTTGCCCGCTACAGAAGTTACGCCCAGACCATCGCCGATATCGAGCCGATTGTGGAAAAGTACGAGGAGTACGAGCGGGTGGAACGGGAGCTTGAGGAAGACCGGATGCTTCTGCGGAATGAGCGCGATCCGGAGCTGCGGGAGCTCCTTGAGGAAGAGATCGAACGTTTGCGGGAACGGCACGTGCAGCTTGAGGAAGAGCTGAAGCTCATGCTCCTTCCCAAAGACCCTCGCGACGAGAAGAGCACCCTGGTCGAGATTCGGGCCGGGACCGGTGGGGATGAGGCAGCGCTCTTTGTGGCCGATCTCTTCCGGATGTACACCCGTTTTGCCGAGCGCCATGGCTTCCGGGTTGAGGTTATGGACGCAAGCCCCACGGAACTCGGGGGCTTCAAGGAAATCATCTTTGCAGTGGAGGGGAAAGGGGCGTACAGCAAGTTCAAGTTCGAAAGCGGTGTGCACCGGGTGCAACGCGTTCCGGTGACAGAGGCAAGCGGCCGCATCCATACCTCCACGGCAACGGTGGCGGTGCTCCCGGAAGCGGATGAAGTGGAAGTCGTCATTCGTCCCGAAGACATTCGGGTTGAAGTTTTCCGGGCCTCTGGACCGGGGGGACAGCACGTGAACACCACGGATTCTGCGGTGCGCATCACCCACATCCCTACGGGACTTGTGGTTACCTGTCAGGACGAGAAATCCCAGCACAAGAACAAGGCCAAGGCACTCCGGATTCTTCGGGCTCGTCTTTTGGAACTCGAGCGGCAGGCCCAGAAGGAGGCCATCGACCGGGAGCGGCGAGCGCAAATCGGCACCGGTGAGCGGAGTGAGCGAAT
The DNA here is from genome assembly GCA_014359405.1 of Candidatus Caldatribacterium sp. Lineage (NCBI taxonomy): Bacteria > Pseudomonadati > Atribacterota > Atribacteria > Atribacterales > Candidatus Caldatribacteriaceae > Candidatus Caldatribacterium > Candidatus Caldatribacterium oleiphilum. The sequence goes on along the minus strand of JACIZN010000132.1, from coordinate 1,537 downwards.
CCGCACCTATAACTTCCCGCAGAACCGGGTGACGGACCACCGTATCAACCTTACCCTCTACCGCCTGGAGTCGGTTCTCGATGGCGACCTTGACGAAATCATTGAGGCCCTTGCAGCCGAAGAACGGGCAAAGCTCCTTGAGAGAGTCGGCTGAGGTGACGGTACGGGAACTCTTCCGGAGTCTTGTGCGAACCCTGAAAGAGGGGGGTATCTCCTCTCCGGCCCGGGAAGCGCGTCTTCTTCTTGGGAAAATCCTTGGAACCTCCCCTTCTCGGGTGTACCTCTTCTGGGATCGGAAGATAGGAGAGGAGGAACAAAGAGCTCTCGAGGGACTTGTGGCGGAACGCCTTTCCGGTGTTCCCCTCCAGTACGTCCTTGGCGAATGGGAGTTCTTCTCCCTGCCTTTTCGGGTGCGCCGGGGGGTCTTCATTCCCCGGGTCGATACCGAAGCCTGGGTGGAGGAAGCGGTGCTTTTTCTCCACTTCCTTTCGGGGAAGCGGGAAAAAATCCTCGTGGGGGATCTCTGCTGCGGAAGTGGAGTCGTGGGGCTTTCGTGTGCTTTTTTTGTTCCGGCCGTTTTCCTCTTCGGGGTGGATATTGCGGAAGAGGCCGTGGCCCTGGCAGAAGAGAACGCCCGGATTCTTGGTCTCTCGGATCGGGCACGGTTCTTCGTGGGCGATCTCTTTGCTCCCTTGGCTTTTCGGGGAATCGTCTTTGACGTTATCCTTGCCAATCCCCCCTACGTTGCCGAAGAGGAGTGGGAGAAGCTCGAGGTGAATATCCGCCTCTATGAGCCAAAAGAGGCCCTCCTTGGAGGAGAGGACGGCCTTGAGGTTATCCGGAGAATTCTCGGGGACGCCCCCTCTTTTCTTCGGGAGGGGGGATTTCTCTTTGTGGAGCACGATCCTTCCCAGAGGGAGAAAGTCGCTCAACTGGGGGAATGTTTCGGATTCACCTACGTTCGAGCGATTCAGGATTACACGGGAAATGTTCGAGCAAGCGTGCTCCAGCTGAGGAGGAGAAAGGATGCGTATTCTCATCGGATGTGATCATGCGGGTTTCAGGCTCAAGGAGGACCTGAAAGCCTACATCGCCTCCCTGGGCCATGAGGTTGAGGACTACGGGGTGTACGAGGACACGCCTTCTGACTACCCCGACATCGCCTTTCGGGTTGCCGAGGATGTTGCCCGGGGTAGGGGAGACCGGGGCATTCTCATCTGTGGGACAGGAGTGGGCATGTCCATTGCGGCGAACAAGGTTCGGGGTGTTCGGGCAGCTCTGTGCCATGATGTTTTCTCGGCTCGAGCTTCCCGGGAGCACAATAACGCGAATGTCCTCACCATGGGGGAGCGGGTTATCGGGGTGGGGCTTGCCCGGGAGATTGTGAAGGTGTGGCTTGAGAGTGATTTCCAGGGGGATCGTCATGCCCGAAGAGTGGCCAAAATCTGCGCTTATGAAGAGCGAGAGGACTCGGCCCGGGTGGGATGAGTACTTCATGGCCATTGCCCACCTTGTGGCCACCCGCTCAACCTGCATC
>JACIZN010000131.1 GCA_014359405.1 Candidatus Caldatribacterium sp. | reverse complement strand
ACATCTTCCACGGATCGAACGGACAGCATGGTCTATGGCTTGGCAATCCCCATCCAGAGACCGTGAAAAAGTACTGTGAGTCTCGTGGATTCCCTGATTTTGAGGCAATCCGCGTGTTCCTTGGAGATAACTGCCGGTGGCTCATGGGCGAAGAATACTCCTACCGGGATCCCGAAGGGAGAACGCTCTTTGAAGTTTTCCTCCAGGGGAAACAAAGACCTCTCGAGCACTGCGACTCATTGCAGGAAATCGAAAAATACCCTTGGCCTGACCCCGGTTGGTTGCACTTTGAAGCTCTAAAGGAAGCGCTTGCCAAGCAAAGAAATTACGTCCGTTTCAGCGGAATGTGGACTCCCTTCTTTCACATTTTAGCCGATCTCTTTGGCATGGAGCAATACTTTGTCAACATGCATCTCCGACCTGCCATAGTCCAGGCAGCAACAGAAAAGGTGGTAGACTTCTACCTTGAGGCGAACCGTCGATGCTTAGAGGAATGTGGCGGGGAAATCGATGTCTTCTTTTTTGGCAATGATTTCGGAACCCAACTCGACCTCCTCATCAGTCCGGAAATGTTCAAAAAATTCGTACTGCCTTATTTGAAGAAAATCGTTGAGCTGGTGAAGTCGTATGGTCTACCCGTTATGCTCCACAGTTGTGGAGCAATCGCAAAAATCATTCCGATTCTTATCGACATTGGTATTGATGCCCTCCATCCCCTTCAGGCCCGAGCAAGAGGAATGGACGCAGAAACCCTGGCAAAAAATTTCAGAGGCAAACTCGCTTTCGTAGGCGGTGTAGATACTCAAGATCTCCTCGTTAATGGTTCGCCTGAAGATGTTCGTCGAGAGGTTCTCCGCCTGCGAAAGGTCTTCAAGGAGAGGTACATTGTAAGTCCCAGTCACGAAGCGATACTACCTAACGTTCCCTTCGAGAACTTTGAGGCTATGGCAAGAGCAGCTTTTGAACCAATCGGATAGTATTGTCCGAGAAGGGGGATGCGATGACCTCCAAAGAGCGAATGCTCACTGCCCTGAACAAAGAAAAACCCGATCGTCTTCCAGTAACTGTTCACCAGTGGCAGAGGTATCACTTAGAGACTTACCTTGGAGGAATGGACGAGCTGGAAGCCTTTGAGTACTTTGGAATGGACGCTGCCGTTCAGTATACCCAGGAAATGGGACAACTCTGGCTATCAAATCCCGATTTCTCCAGATTTTCCACGCCTACCTGGAGGCACGAAGTGAAAGTACTTCGAAGCGATCCCGATGACTGGGAATACGAGCACACTATTACAACCCCTGAAGGAACTCTTACCTGTAAAACTGCTGGCAACCGCAAAACGGTGTGGATAACGGAGTACCTCATTAAGCACGATGAGGATATCGAGTTGATTCGAAAGTACATGTCCGTTCATCCTCTTGATGTTAAAGCCGTCAATGACCTCTACGACCGCATCGGGGACCGAGGAATCCTGCGGGGGTTTGTCTGGGGGGAACAAGCGGGGTGCTGGCAACACGCTGCCTGTCTCATTGACATCAATGAGCTCATCCTTCGAACCTTTGACAAACCTGACTGGGTTCACAGGTTCCTCCAGATTCTCCTTGAAAAAAAGCTCCAGTTCATCGAGAGCATGAAAGGAGCAAAATTCGACCTCGTAGAAACAGGAGGAGGCGCTGCCTCCTCTACTGTCATTTCTCCAAAAATTCATCGAGAATTCTGCCTCCCCTATGATAGGAAACTCCACGATGCCCTCCATCACCTGGGCTTTAAGGTGGTCTACCATACCTGTGGAGGGACAAAGGGAATTGAGGAACTTATAGTCGAGAATGGTGCCGATGCCTCCGAAACTTTAGCCCCGGTGAGTATTGGAGGAAATCAAGAGCCCTGGGAGTTCAAAGAGAAGATTGGAAATCGCTTAGCCCTCATAGGAGGTATGGACCAATATAACGTCTTGACCCTGGGAACACCCCAGGAAATCCGTTCTATGGTCTTCACTCTTTTTGAGCGGGTTGGCCGAGATGGAGGCTATATCCTCTCCTGTGCAGACCACTTCTTTGACACTCCTCCCGAAAACCTCCGAGTGTACGCAGAAGCAGCAAGAGAGTGCACTTACTGATTTTCCTCTCTGGAGAAAGGGCAAGGTCGAGAAGGCCTACACACCACTGAAGGCGCTGAAACCTCCATCGACAGGCACAACCACACCGGTCACAAAGCTCGAAGCTGGAGAAAGAAGCCAGAGAACAGTGCTCAAAAGGTCCTTTGGTTCTCCAAACCTCCCGCAGGGGGTGTGGTCAAGAATTGCCTTCCCTCGAGGAGTTAAGGTCCCATCCTCGTTGTAGAGCAGGTAGTAGTTCTGCTTGGTGACGAAAAAGCCTGGAGCTAAGGCGTTGACCCGTACCTTAGGGGTGAATTCCCGGGCAATGTACACTGCAAGCCACTGAGTGAAATTCGAAACCGCCGCTTTTGCAGCCGAGTAGCCCACCACCCGAGTCAGAGGGCGTAACGCCGCCATGGAGGAAAAGTTGATGATGCTTCCCCCCTCCTCCTGGGTGACCATGATTTTCGCAAAGACCTGCGAGGGGATAATAGCACCACCAAAGAGGTTGAGGCGAACCACTCTCTCCAGGGCTTCAAGAGGCAAGTCGAAAAAGGTAACCTCTTGAGAAGTTGTTGCCTCCTTCATGTTCCCTCCTGCGGCGTTGAAAAGGGCATCAACTCTCCCAAAAGTGCGCACGACCTCCCTGGCCACTTCTTCCACTTCTTTCCGGTTCAGGACATCCATTCTGTAACCCGCAACTTCTATTCCTTCTTTCTGAAATTCCTCCACAAGGCCACCAAGGGGAGCAATGTCGGTGAGAACGATTCTGGCCCCCATTTTCCCAAGCTCTCGCGCCAGGGAAGATGCTAAAACTCCAGCACCTCCGGTGAAAAGGAGAACCTTCCCTTTTACGGAGAACATTTCTTCCAGTGAGGACATAAAGTCACACCTCCTTAAAGCTTTCCCCAAAGAGCGCTAAAAGGTGCTTTCTGATATTTTCCTCTACTTTGCCGTAGTGTCGTTCTTCTTCCTGAGCCAGAACTTCCCGCAACTCCTCTCCTAAGGCATCGAGAACTGAACCGTAGGCAATGTGAAGGAGCTGCCGTATTCTTGGATCCACAAAGAGCATTCGCAGATCCTGCTTGGTTATGTTTTCCGGGGTTACGGGCAGTTCCTCCTTTCTGACCGAAACATGGTAGGCTTTGGCGTTTTCCTCGAAAGTATCGTAGGCAATCCGGTAAACTTGGAAAAAGAGTTCGGGCCGAGCCTCAGCCAATGTCTCCAGAGCTCTGAGCCAGCTTGTTCCTGAAGTCTTGAGGTGGAAAAATCCACCGGTTTCCTGGAAGAAAACCGGGTAAATGCTGAACTTGTCGCTACCCGAATGAAGGCTCAACCGGTAACCACCGAGGTTTCGCTGAATCACTGCATGGACCCGCAGCGCTCGGGCAAACTTCTCGATATCACCAATGTAGTCAACACCCTTTTCAAAGGAACCTGGGAAGCGGGGAGCAAGGCTTTCAAAGTTCACGCCTCGGCGACGGAGTTCCTCAGCAACGAAAAAGTGCGCTTCAGGAGAAGTGATTCCCTCCCCCTCATCAAGAGAGATTTCCAAACTGAAGGAAGACCCCAACCTCCCTCGAAGGAGGTCCGAGAAACGCTCCACCTTCTCGATAGCCGGAAGGTAGGAGAGCACAACAGGGGGGAGCTTCTCCTCAGAGAGCTCAAGCCTCACATCCTGAGAGAGAACGTACCGTCCTCTTGCGTGCCACCTCAGAATTTCCCGAACATTCGAAGAAAAACCCTGCAAGGAAGACGCTCCTTCCCTCAGAATTCGATGGTTCACCTCTCCGCTTAAGTCCAGGGTGTATATGGTGAATCCTGCGTCCATCGCCTCAAGGAGCCGTTCCTCATCCTTTATGTGGTCTGCATCTGCTCCGAAAGGACCCTGGTACCCGCTTTCTAAAACTCCCCAAGCCGCATCAACCAGAACCTCTCTAAAGGTCCGGCGGGTCCTTTCTAACTCCCGCGGAGACTGCTGAGCAAGCACGGGAAAAACGGGAAATCGTTCCAGCGCCCTTACATGGGCTGCGGAGACCATACCCAGGCGGTCTCCACAACCAAAGGAGGGGCGATGGTCAAAGGTTTTGGGCCTGAGTTGGGGGAAAACATTCCTGAGGAACTGATAGACTTCAAAACCAAAGGAATAGAGAAAGATGGCACTTTTTCCGTTCAAGGGTTTCTCACACACAGGACGGATCTTTTCCGCAAGGGGATTTCTCTCTGCCACGAGTCCTATGTACTTAGATCTTCTCCCCTTCAAAAGGATGACTTTTGCTGGAGGCTCCAAGACATCGTATTCCCGCAGGCAGAGCCTGAGAGGTTCCCCTAAGGCCTCAGAAAAATCCTGGAGTACTGCTCCCCATTCTTGAGGCAAGTTCACCAACCCCTCTTCACACCTTGGCTACCTTTACAGTCGGTCCTCACAATACTTTCAATCTAACCTCTCCTTCTCCACGAACCGGCGGTGTCACATTCTCCAGTCTGTATTGCCCAGGTCCATAACATACCAAAGCCTTCAAAAGACCATCCTCTCTTCAGTCCCCTTAATTTAATCTTATTGCTTTGAACATTAGCCGAGACATTCTCGGGAAGTATATCTGCCTGTGGGTCGTGGTCTGCGGATCAGACGTATGCTCGCTCCG
>JACIZN010000130.1 GCA_014359405.1 Candidatus Caldatribacterium sp. | reverse complement strand
TCTCGAGTGTAGTACCCGTTCGCCTTCGTAGGGTGCTCCCCGAGATAGATCTCCCTCTCCTCCCGCATGAGGTTCTCCAAAAGGTTCCGGACCATCACCTTGAGCTCCTCCGCAAACGCCTTCACGATCTCGTCACGTGTTTCCTTCTGCATGGTAGCTTTCCCTCCTTTCGAAAGCCTTTTCCAACGGGAAGGCTACCATGCTGCCCCGCGGACACACTTTCTGAGACACTACCCTACCATCCCCAAGGTGGAGACATCCTTTAGAATGGAGAGTCCCTCTTCATTGATTCGGTGAAGGCATTCCACGAAGAAGGTGTTGCGTTACTTCTTGTAAGAAGGGGGCGTTGAGGAGGGATACTCCATGAGGGTGCGCTAGCTGGTCCTTTAAACTCACTCCTGTGAGATGGTTTACCCCAAGGGACCACGCTCAGGAATACCTACAACTTCCCGAAGATTTCCCCTCACTCCCTCGCGTCAGCGAAGGGCGGAACGGTTACACTGAATCTTTCTACGATGATCCGTTGTCCTTGCGACCGTGAGGGACAAGAGGTGTGCATCGGGGTTCAGGGAGAGACGCCGAACCTGGAAGATGGGAACCGGAACGAAAACCCACCCCTCTTTTGTGGTATAATCCCCCGAGGTGATGACGTGTGGGACAAAAATTCTTCCAGGAACTTCGCGGGAGCGTGGAGGCCAGGTGGCGGGAGATTCTCAACCACTCCTTTCTCCGGGAACTTGCTCAGGGTACGCTGCCTCGGGAGAAGTTCTTCTACTACCTGAGCCAGGACGATGCCTACCTTGAGGACATGCTTGCCACAATTGGGGTACTCGTGGCAAAGGCTCCCGAGCAAGACCTCCGCCGCTTTGCGGTGCGGTTGCTTCACGAGACGGTGCAGGGGGAAATCGCCATGCACGAGATGCTCGAGAAAGAAGAAGGGTTCACCGTCTATCCCCCTTCCAAAGTAGCCCTGGGGTACGGGGATTTCCTTTTGCGGACGGCCTGGATGTACGGGCCCTTTGAGATTCTCGTTTCCCTTGCCCCCTGCTTTGCGAGTTACCGGGATATTGGGCTTTTGTACATGCAGGGAATCGGAGAGAGTACGCCTCCGCTTTACCGGGCCTTTTTTGCGACCTATGCAGGGGAGGCGTACGGGAAGCTTGTCGAGGGATTCCTCGTCTTCCTGGAGAGGGAGGCCGAGAGAGCTTCCGTCTCCGAGAAAGAGAGGGCGTACACCCTTTTTGCGAGGGCAACGGAGTACGAGTGGCTTTTCTGGGAGGAAAGTTACCGCTTCCTCCCTTCCTGAGTCAAGAAACGGAGGAGGATTCGAGGTGGCAAGAATCATCAAAAAGGAGGTTTTGACTCCTCAGATCAAGCTCATGGTTGTTGAGGCTCCCTGGGTGGCCCGGAAGGCAAAGCCCGGGCAGTTCGTCATCATTCGGGTGTGCGAAGAGGGCGAGCGCATCCCCCTCACCATTGCCGATTTTGATCCTGCCTTGGGGACGGTAACCATCATCTTCCAGGAAGTGGGGAAGACCACCATGATGCTTGGGGAACTCGAGGAAGGTGACGAGATTCTGGACTTTGTTGGTCCCCTGGGGCGGGAGATTGAGGAGAAATACTTCGGGCATGTGGTGTGCGTGGGTGGAGGCGTGGGCATTGCGCCCACCTACCCCAAGGCGAAGGCTTTGAAAGCCTGTGGGAACCGGGTGACGTCCATCATCGGGGCCCGGACGGCAAGCCTCCTCTTCTGGGAAGATAAGATGCGCGAGGTGAGCGACGTCCTCTACGTGACGACTGACGATGGGACCTACGGAGAGAAGGGGTTTGTAACTCATGTTCTTGAGCGGATTCTGCAAAGCGAAAAGGTCGATCTCGTCGTCGCCGTGGGCCCAGTCATGATGATGAAGATGGTGAGCCTCCTTGCCAAAGACCACGGAGTCCCGGTCCTTGTGAGCCTCAATCCCATCATGGTTGACGGGACAGGGATGTGCGGGTGCTGCCGGGTGACGGTTGACGGGCAGTGCCGGTTCACCTGTGTGGACGGTCCGGTGTTCGACGGATGGAAGGTGGACTTTGACGAGCTTCTGGCGCGGCAAAGAACGTACCTTGAGGAGGAGCGGAGAGCCCTCGATCTCTACCTTAGCAAGAAAGCGAAGGAGGAAGTTACCCATGGCCACTGATCGCCTCTTTGGCCGACCAAAGATGCCACAGCGTCCGGTATCAGAGCGAATTCGGGACTTCTTCGAGGTGCCCCTTGGGCTACCTGAGGACGTAGCCGTTGCGGAAGCCCGGCGATGCCTCCAGTGCAAGAAGCCTTCCTGCGTCAAGGGATGCCCGGTGGAAATCGACATCCCAGGATTCATCGGCCTTCTGGCGGAAGGGCGATTCGATGAAGCCATTGCCAAAATCAAGGAGAAGAACAGCCTTCCGGCAATCTGCGGGAGGGTCTGTCCCCAGGAGGACCAGTGCGAGAAGGAATGCGTCCTGGGGAAGAAAGGGCAGCCCATCGCCATAGGGTACTTGGAGCGGTTTTTGGCCGATTACGAGCGGGAGAAGGGAGTGCAGACTCCGCCCTCTCCCTCTCCCATTCCCAAAAAGGTTGCCGTCATCGGCTCTGGTCCTGCGGGGCTCACCTGTGCGGGGGAGCTCGCCAAGATGGGGTACCAGGTGACGATCTTTGAGGCCCTCCACGCCCCCGGAGGGGTGCTCATCTACGGCATTCCCGAGTTCCGCCTCCCCAAGGCCATCGTGCGCCAGGAAGTGGAGTACGTGAAGTCCTTAGGTGTGGAAATCCAGGTGAATGCCGTCGTTGGGAAAACCTTCACCCTTGAGGACTTGCGCGATGCAGGGTACGAGGCCTTCTTCATCGGGACAGGTGCGGGTCTTCCGTACTTTCTGAACATCCCGGGGGAGAACCTAAACGGCATTTACTCGGCGAACGAATTCCTCACCCGCTCAAACCTCATGAAGGCGTACCTCTTCCCCCGTTACGACACGCCCATCAAGGTCGGAAGGAGAGTAGCCGTCATCGGAGGAGGGAACGTGGCCATGGACGCGGCGCGAACGGCACTCCGCCTTGGGGCCGAAGAGGTGTGCCTTGTGTACCGGAGGACAAAAAAGGAGATGCCGGCCCGGATTGAAGAAATCGAGCGGGCAGAAGAAGAAGGAGTGAACTGCATCATCCTCACCACTCCGGTCCGCTTCATCGGCAACGAGAACGGCTGGGTGACGGGGATGGAGTGCATCCAGATGGAGCTTGGGGAACCCGATGAGTCGGGGAGACGCCGTCCGGTTCCGGTGCCGGGGTCGGAATTCGTCATCCCGGCAGATACGGTTGTGGTGGCCATCGGCCAGGGACCGAACCCGCTGCTCCTTGAGACCATAAAGGGCCTGGCGCTCAACAAGCGCGGGTACATCGTCGCTGATCCTGAGACGGGGGCAACGAACCTGCGGGGTGTCTTCGCCGGAGGGGACATCGTCACCGGGGCGGCAACGGTGATCTCAGCGATGGGGGCCGGAAAGCGAGCGGCCCGGGCTATCGACCGCTTCTTCAAGGACCCGGACAGTTTCCCCCAGTGGAGGTGAGCCCATGGAAACGGTGGATTTGCTCGTCATCGGAGGCGGACCGGCAGGGTACGCCGGGGCTCTGCGGGGTGCCCAGCGGGGCTTAAAGACCGTCCTTGTGGAGGCCCGGGACCTTGGGGGAACGTGCCTCAACCGGGGCTGCATCCCGACCAAGGCCCTCTTCAAGACCCAGGAGGTGGCGCACCTTGTAAGGCAAGCAGGAGAATTCGGTGTCCTTGGCGAGTACCGGGGGCTTGACTGGGAAAAGATTCTCGAGCGGAAAAAGAAAATTGTGCGCCAGCTCACCGGCGGGGTGCGCTTCCTTTTGGAGCGGGCAAAGGTTGAAATTGTCCAGGGGTTTGCCACTTTCTCAGGGGAGCGGGTGGTGGAGGTACGGAGAGACGGAAAAGTAATTCGGGAGTTCCAGCCCCGCTTTGTCCTCCTTGCCTCGGGGTCCCGCTCCGCTTCCCTTCCCGTTCCAGGGAGCGATCTCCCCGGCGTCATCGATAGCGAGAAAGCCTTAGACCTTCCGGAGCTCCCAAAAAGCATCGTCGTCATCGGGGGCGGCGTCATCGGCATGGAGATGGCGTGCATCTTCCAGGGATTTGGGGTGGAAGTGGAAGTCATCGAGATGATGCCCAAAATCCTTCCCCCGGTGGACCGGGAAGTGACAGACCTTCTCACCCGCCTTGTGGAACGGCGGGGGATGAAAATCCACGTGAACGCGAAAGTGGAGGAGATTCGGAAGAAAAACGGAAAACTCGAGGCGGCCTACGTAGAGAACGGTGCAAACCGTGTGGCCTCCGGGGAGTACGTCCTTGTTGCCGTGGGCCGCACGCCAGCTACCGAGAACCTGGGGCTTGAGGAAATCGGTGTAGAGATGAACGGGAAAGCAGTGGTGACGGATGCGACCCTGCGGACCTCTCTTCCCTGGATGTACGCCCCCGGGGACGTGAACGGGAAGTACCTCCTTGCCCACGTGGCGTACAAGGAAGCAGAAGTGGCAGTGCGGAATATCTGCGGGGAAAAGGTGACGATGGACTACCGGGTGGTGCCAAACTGCATCTTCAGCTTCCCCGAGATTGCCTCCGTGGGCCTCACCGAAGACGAGGCAAAGGCGCAAGGGTACGAGGTTCGCTGCGGCCGCTTCCCCTTCCGGGCCAACGGAAAAGCCCTGATTGAGGGGGAAATCG
>JACIZN010000129.1 GCA_014359405.1 Candidatus Caldatribacterium sp. | reverse complement strand
GCAATGCCCTCGATGATTGTGCGGATGGAAGCCCACTTCGGCTCAAACTGCTTCTGGTAGTCAAGGAGATCGGTACGGGCACTGGCGTATCCGGCGGTTGGATCATCAACGAGCATCTTCTCGATTTCATAGGACTTCAGCCACTGGAGGTACATCCAGGCTTCCTTCTTGTGCTTTGAGAAAGCATTGATGCCGATGCCCTGGGAACCAAAGGTGGAAGCTCGCCGAATCTGCCCTGTTTCCGGATCCCGGTACCCGGGCATGACGGTGTAGCCCCATTTCCCAGCAGTTTTCGAGAGCGCAGGATTATCGGCAACATTGGCAAAGCTCACCCAGGTGAACCACATGGCACACTTGTCCTGGGTCGCAGCGTTCATGATCTCGTCCACGAACCAGTTCGCCGTCGCCGGATCGACCACCTTGTGCTTCAGATTGAAGTCCACGAAGAACTGGAGGGCCTCTACCGCCTTGTCAGAGTTGATGACCCCCTGAGCCGTCCAGGTCTTGGGGTCCCAGAGTTCTGCGCCGAAGGAGAAATGGAAGGGAAGCCACTGCTGGGTGATACCATCGCTGAGACGCGTCGCATACCAGGCAATGCCGTAGCGGTCAATTTTCCCATCTCCATCGATGTCCACGGTGAGTTTTTTGGCGTACTCGAGCATCTCATCCCAGGTATCGGGAGGTCCGGGAATACCTGCCTCCTGGTACAAATCCTTGCGGTAGCTGAAGATGAGTCCTCCACATGTCCAGGGAAGACCGTAGAGGGGAGTATCGGCATACTGCTTCCACGCATCCCCTGGAAGGAGGGCATCGTCACCTAAGGTGGGGAACTTACCGATGTAGGTAGCAAATCCCTGGATGAAATCTTTCTCGAAGTTTATGGTGCTCTCCGGCGAGAGAAGGTACTCAGGGGTGTCGAGACGCTCCAGTCCTCCGGCAAGAACCATCTCGCCAATCCACTGGCTGTCGTATTCGAAGAGATCGTACTCATCGCTCTTGCTGTCAATGATTTCCCGAATCTTGTACTCCACGAACTGGTACGGAGGGCTCTCGATGATGACTTTGATACCCGTTTTCTGGGTGAAGATTTCGTTCGCCAGTCGCTGCTCAACCGGCGTCTGCGGCCAGGGAAGACTCAGGATACGCAGGGTTACCTCTTCTGCGAAAACCACACTGCACCCCACAAGAAGCACCACAGAAACCACAAGAAGTAACCTCTTCATCCTCCTCTCCTCCTCTCAAATGGATTAGAGTTCTCAAAAAGAAGGTTTCTTTGGGTTTTCCATCACCCCCTCTCGAGGCGTTTTTCGCTTTCAGGATCGAAAAGATGCCAGAAAGCCTCCTCAAGGCGCACCCACACCCTTTGACCCGGATAGGGCTCAAAGGGTAGAACATTCCGACGAAGCCGCGCTTTGAAACTCACATCATGGGCCGAAAGGGTGAAAATGTACTCGTTACTCTGGGGCTCAATGACTTCAAGGGTGGCAGGGAAGGCACGGTCCTGAGAAGAAGAAAGAGAAACATTTTCCGGACGGATACCAAGAATCACTCTCCTCTTTCCCCAGTCCCTGAGGAAATGAGCCCATTCAGGACCAACCGGAAGCGAGAAGGCCGAAGAGACAAGGGCAATCTCGCCCCTCTCTTCACGAATCTCAAGGGGGAAGAAATTCATTCGGGGTGTGCCGATGAAACCCGCAACGAAGAGATTCGCCGGGCGCTCGTACACCTCCTCAGGAGTACCCACCTGCTTCACTTCTCCGAAATCCATAACCACCATGGTATCCGCCACTGCCTGAGCCTCGGTCTGGTCGTGAGTAACGTAGACGGTTGTGATGCCCAGGGTTTTCTGAATCTTCCGAATCTCGGCCCGCATTTCCACCCGGAGTTTGGCATCGAGATTCCCCAGGGGTTCATCAAGGAGGTAGATTTTCGGTCGACGCACCAGAGCTCTGCCGAGAGCAACTCGCTGCTGCTGGCCACCGGAGAGCTGCCCCGGATACCGGTCAAGGAGGAACTCCATGTGGAGGAGGCGGGTTACTTCTTCAATTCGTTTTGCCATCTCCTGAGGCGAGAGCTTCTCTGCGTAGAGGGGGAACATCCAGTTCTCCCGAACAGTCATATGAGGGTACAGGGCAAAGGTTTGGAAGCACATGGCCACATCCCGTTCCCCAGGGGAAATGTGGAGGGCCGGCTTCCCGTCAAGGTACACCATGCCCCTTTCGGGCCTCGTGAGACCGGCAATGACCCTGAGGACCGTTGTCTTACCGCATCCTGAAGGTCCGGTGATGACGCAAAGCGACCCGGAGGGCACGGTGAAACTCACATCTTTGAGAACCACATTTTTCCCATACCGGACCCGAACGCCCTCAAGACGAATCTCCGACATACCTCTCCCTCACAGAAGCCGCTTCTCCGTTACAGGGTCGAAAATGTAGAGGTGACGGTCCTCAAAAACGACCTCCACAGTCTCATCGGGTCTCGGGGGTGATGGAAACTCCCGTTTCTCGAGTCTGGCTTTCACAATCTCCCCTCCAACCCTCAGATCCACGATGTACTCGTTGCTCTGGGGTTCCACAACGTAGACCTCACCCCGAATGACGTTCACCTTCTCCCCCCGAGAAAGGGCAAGGTGTTCCGGACGCACACCGAGAATGATTTCCCGCTGGAGGAGAGAAAGAGTTTTCTCTTTCAGTCCCTGCGAAAGAGGAATGCGCACGCCATTCCCCCGAAACTCGAGCTCCTCCCCCTGCACAAGAACCCCTCGAAGGAAATTCATCGCCGGCATCCCCACAAACCCGGCCACGAAGAGGTTCACAGGATTCTCGTAAATTTCGATGGGTTTCCCAACTTGCTGCACCCGTCCCTGGTGCATGACCATGATTTTATCCGCCAGGCCCTGGGCTTCGGTCTGATCATGAGTCACGTAGATTGTCGTAATCTTGAGCTCCTGCTGGAGTTTGCGCAAATTCGCCCGCATCTCCACCCGGAGCCGGGCATCGAGCTGGCTCAAAGGTTCATCCATGAGGAAAAGCTTTGGCTTTCGAATGAGCGCCCGTCCAATGGCCACCCGCTGCCTCTGCCCTGCGGAGAGCTCCTGGGGATAGCGGTCGAGGAACTCTTCAAGGTGCAGGAAGTGGGCAACCTCCTCCACACGTTTTGCGATTTCCTGGCGAGGAATGCGCTTGGCCTTGAGAGGAAAAGCGAGTTGTTCCCGCACGGTGAGATGGGGATAGAGAGCGTAATTCTGGAAAATCATGGCCACGTTCCGATCCCCCGGGTACAGGTCGTTGATGACCTCTCCATCAAGGTAAATTTTCCCCGAAGTCGGCTTCACGAATCCGGCAATCATCCGCAGGGTCGAGGTCTTCCCGCACCCCGATGGACCGAGGAAAACGCAGAGCTCTCCGTCCTCCACCACAAGGTCCACATCCCGCACCGCGTGGGTGTGCTTTCCGTACCAGAGGTTGAGCTTCTCAAGGACAAGGGTGGCCATGGCACTATCGCATCCTTCCGAAACTCATGCCCCGGATGAGCTCATTCCGCACAAAAATCGTGAACACCACCACCGGAATCATGAAAATCACCGCCGCCGCAGAAATCCTCCCCCAGTCCGTTCCAAGAAAGGTCTGGAGCTTGGCAAGACCAACAGGGGCCGTCACCGCCTTTCGGGTCGTCAGGGTAAGGGCCACGAGGAACTCGTTGAGAGACTGAATGAGGCAGAAAATGGCCGTTGTGGCAAGACCCGGCCGAACAAGAGGAAGACTCACCCGCCAGAAGACCTGTGCCGGCGAGTAACCGTCGAGCTTTGCCGCCTCTTCAAGCTCAATGGGAATTTCGTCGAAAAATCCCTTCAGGACCCAGATGGAGAAAGAGATGTTGAAGATGCAGTACACAAGGACAAGGGCAAGGGTTGTGTCCAGAAGCCCAAGAGAACGAAAGAGAAGGTAAAAGGGAATCACCACCGCAATTGGTGGGAGCATGCGCAGTGAGAGAATCCAGAAGAGAATGTTATCGCTTCCCCGAATGGGGTAACGGGAAAAACCGTAAGCTGTGAGACTTCCGAAAACCAGGGAAACTCCGGTTGAAATCACCGCAACAAGGAGGCTGTTTCTGAGGTGGTACATGAAGTCGGAGTGGAGAATATCCCTGTAGTTCTGGAGCGTCGGGGGGAAAATCCACTTCGGGGGAAGGGCAAAGATTTCAAGACGGGTCTTCAAAGAGGAGAGCACAACCCACAAAAGAGGGAACATGAACGCCCCTGTAATGCCCAGAGCAACGACAAGGAACACAATCCGCCGTATCAGGGATTTCGTCTCCTCACGCATCCTCATCCCTCACAGCCCGGTATCCACCATCTCCCGGGGAATCTTCCTCCGGGGACTCAGAATCTTGAGAAGAATGTTCACAAGAACATTCACGATGATGACCACAAACCAGGAGATAGCCGAGGCCACCCCAACCTTGAAGAAGGAGAAGAGGTTCCGGTACCCCAGAAGTGAAAGGGTGGTCGTCAGATCCCCTGGTCCCCCACCGGTGAGAATATAGGGAACATCGAACATTTTCAGGGTATCGATGGAACGGAAAAGGACGGCAAGGAGGATAGGCATACGAAGGTACGGAAGGTAAATGTTTTTGAACCGCATCCAGGGACTGGCCCGGTCAAGAATCGCTGCCTCCTGGAGTTCCTGGGGAATGGTTCCAAGACCAGCAAGGACAAGGAGCACCACAAAGGGTGTCCACTGCCATACATCGGTAATGATGATGCCCCAGATGGCAAAGCGAGGGTCGGTCAACCAGTCCACGGCTTTGAACCCAAGCCTCTCG
>JACIZN010000128.1 GCA_014359405.1 Candidatus Caldatribacterium sp. | reverse complement strand
CCCACCGGTATCTGGGCAAGGAGCTCGGGGATCTTCTCCCTGGGAGTGACCGAGTGCAAAAGGTCGGTATCGATTTTGCTCGGGGCGATGACGTTCACCGTCACCCCAAAGGGGGCGCATTCCCGGGCCAGGGCCTTGCACAGTGCGATAACCCCACCCTTGGCGGCGGCGTAGTGGATTCCCGAGGTTCCTCCGGTAAGACCGGAGGTTGAGGAAATTGCAACAATTCTCCCCCACTTTTTCTCCATCATGAAAGGCAGAACTGCCCGGACCACAAGGTAGACCCCTTTGAGGTTCACCGTTACCATTCGATCCCACTCTTCTTCGGTGAGGTTCCAGGCCCCCCGGTAGTTCGGGTCCCCTATTCCCGCATTGGCCACGAGAATATCCAGTGCTCCTAAGGTCTCCTGAATCGCCCGCACCATGGCCTCCACTTCCTGGGCATTCCCCACATCGGCCTGGAAGGCTTGAGCTGTGCCTCCATTTCTTCGAATCTCAAGAACTGTCTTTTCCGCTTCATCCCGACGGCGATGGTAGTTGACGGCAACCTTTGCCCCTGCCTGGGAAAGAGAAAGGGCTATTGCTCTCCCAATTCCTCGGCTTCCCCCGGTGACAAGGGCCACATGTCCCTGGACACCCGCCACATCAGTCCCTCCCTCCTACCTCCGCTTTCTCTGGAAGTACTGCCGAAGAAGCTCTCCGCATTCTCTCTCGTACACCCCACCAACAACAGAAACTGAATGAGGGAAAAGACCGGGAACAAAAACGTTGAGTACGCTCCCTGCCACCCCACCCTTGGGGTCCCATGCCCCGAAGACCAGTCGAGCAATACGAGCCTGAATTATGGCCCCGGCGCACATGAGGCACGGTTCCAAAGTTACGTACAGGGTACAGCCCTCTAACCTCCAGTCCCCGAGAACTTTCTGTGCCCTTCGAATGGCTTCAATTTCTGCATGGGCGGTGACGTCATCGGCTCCTTCCCGGCGGTTGTGCCCCAAGGCCAAAACGGCACCTTCTTTCACGATGCAAGCCCCTACCGGGACCTCGTCTTCGGCAAAGGCCCGTTCCGCTTCCTTGAGAGCCAGGGACATGAAGAACTCGTCCTGCGTCATTTCCCTCGAAAGACCCAGAGCTTATTCCCCAAGAAATTCACGCCCAAAGACCCTAAGGTCGCTAAGAACTTACTCTCTGCCGCCCCCCAGGCGTACTTCCCCCGAAGAAGGGAGAGTATCCCAAGGGCAATGCTCAGGGCAGCGAGGTTCACAAGGACAAACCGCACCACCTCGGCAAGGCGAATTTTCCCCCGGCTCTGGAAAGTCCAGAACTTATTCAGGAGGTAGCTATTCGTCATCCCGCAGGAGTAGGAAATCACCTGGCTCACCGAGTACCCCAGGCCCCCTTTCCCGTGGAGGACCATGAACACCCCAAAGTCGATAGCAGTATTGGCCACACCGACAAGGCTAAACTTCCCAAACTGCCAGAAGTCAAGAAGAAGAGCCCGAAGAGGTCTCCTCATGATTCCTTTCAAACCCTCTCACCCGGTCCACAATGTAGAGAGGACGGTCCTTCGCCTCATCGTAGATGCGCCCAATGTACTCCCCCATAATCCCAAGGATGATGAGGATAATCCCGTTGAAGAAGAGGTTGATAACTGCAATGGAGGCCCAGCCAGGGACAGTGCTCTTGCCCAAGAGTTTCGAGACGACGATAACAAGAAGATAGACAAAGCTCAAAAGGGAGAGGGCGAAGCCGAGGTACGCTGCCACCTTCAGGGGCTTGTTTGAGAAAGAGGTGATGCCATCCCAGGCCAATTTCAGCATCTTCCGCAGGGGGTACTTCGTCGTTCCCGCGAAGCGCCTCTTCCGCACGTACTCCAAGGGTGTCTGGCGAAACCCCACCCAGCTCACCAGACCCCGGATGAAACGGTTCTTTTCCCGGAGTATCCGCATCACCTCAATGACCTTGCGGTCCACAAGGCGGAAATCTCCCGTGTCCAGAGGGATGTCCACATCGGTCATGAGGCGGAGGAGGCGGTAAAAGAAAGAAGCGGTGAAGCGTTTGAAGAAAGTCTCTCCCTCGCGCTTTGCCCGTTTCCCGTAGACCACCTCATACCCTTCCTGCCATTTGGCCACCATCTCTGGGATGACCTCCGGGGGGTCCTGGAGGTCGGCATCGATGACAATTACCGCCTCTCCCCGGGCGTAGTCCATCCCTGCGGTGATGGCCGCCTGATGGCCGAAGTTCCGGGAAAAGTGGATCACCCGTACCCGGGAATCCTTTTGAGCGAGGTCGTCGAGAATCTCGGGGCTTCGGTCTTTGCTCCCATCGTCCACAAAGAGAATTTCGTACGGTGCCGAGAGCCCCTCCATAACCGCCGTGAGACGGCGATAGGTCTCAGGAAGAACCTCTTCCTCGTTGAAGACCGGAACGACCACCGAAAAACGGATTTCTCCCATGCTAATCTCCCCCTGAGAAGAAGGTCCAAGTTGGGAACCAGCGGAGAAACCGAGTAACGTACAACTTACTCACCGGGAAACCGGAGAGAATAGGGTAGAAGAGGAAGAAAAGCCCCACCGCACCCCCAAGGAGTAACCACCGCCATATTCGAACTCGAGGATTCTCTTCTTCAAGCCAGGCAAAGAACACCCCAAGGAGGACCGCAAGAAGGGGGACGCATCCGTAGTAGTGGTAGATAAAGGTGATGCGGGGGACAAAAATCCAGGGAAGGTACTGGGAAAAGAAGGCAACGAGAATCCACAAAACCCCTTGTCTTTGCCAAAACTTTGGTGTTACGAGGGCAAAAAGAACCGTAATCCCTCCCACCCAGAAAAGTGCAGGATTACCGAAAGAAACGATACTCGCTACGTACCCTTTTGGCAACCCTTCCCCCTTGTAGAGCCAGATGGGCCGGGCCATAACTGGCCACTCCCACCAGGGGGAAGCGAAAGGATGGGTAGCCTTGAGGTCGTGATGGTACCGGTACATGGAGACCTGGTAGCGGAGGACATCCCGGAAGGAGTACCCAGGAACAAGGAGGTACGGAATGTAGGAGAGGAAGTAGAGGCAAATCGGGATGATCACGAAAAAGAGCACCGAAAGAGGGAGGATGCGACGTGAAAAAATCTCAAAAGACACCTTACCCTCCTTAAGCGCCCGCAAGTGATAGGCAAAAAACAAAGCCGCCATGCCCAACCCGGCATACACCGCCGTCCACTTCGTGGCAGCCCCAAGACCGAAGAAAAGCCCTGAAAAGAAAAGGGAGGAGACACTCCCCCGCAGGAAGTACCGGAAGAGGAAGAGGTACGCCAAGAGGATGAAAAAGACCACATAGGTATCGATGGTGGCAATCCGGGCCTGGACAAAGTGCATGAAGTCAAAAGTGAAAAGCGCTGTAGCAAAGAGGGCATAGGTATCCCGCATAAAGAGCCGAGAAAGGGAGAAAACCACGGGGACAAGAAGCGTCCCAAAGACTACCCCCATGATCCGCCACCCAAAGGGGTTCATCCCAAAAAGAGCTATTCCCAGGGCGATAATGAGCTTCCCAAGAGGCGGATGAGTCCACTCGTAAGGAGGGAGGCGGTGGAGGTGCTCAAAAGCAGTACGGGCATGGTAGATCTCGTCAAAGTACGTTCCCGTGAGGTACGAGCGCTCGTACTGAGCGGTGTGCTGCTCGTCAAAAAGAGGCTCACCACCAGGGGTATAAGAGGCAAGGGGTAAAGGGCGAGGATCTCCCTCCTCGAAAAAGGCCATCTCTCCAAGCATCCCCCCGGGCCTTTCCGCCACCACCTTAAAGTACCGAGCCCTAAAGGGTCCGTCCACGTGTTCCCACCGGAAGACCCAGTCCGGTTTGAGCTCTGGTCCTTTTACCCAGATCGTACCATCCTCGGAGTGCTCAAGAAGGTACGTCTCGCCTCGGGTAAGGGCCACAAAGTAGGAAATCCTCCCAACCTCGCGGACTCCTCCAAGGTCCACAAGAACAGTCTCCCCTTTCCCCTGGGGCTCCCAGTAGGTCCTCGGAACCTCCCGGGACCCTAAACGGAAGAGAGCAAGGAAAAAGAAGAAGGCCGAGAGAAGGAAAACGAACAGGTAGCTTCGGTTCCCCTTCATGGAATTCCCTTCTCCTCCCTATGCTTTTTCCCGAAAAGGAGAGTAAGGAAGAAAACCCAGAGCGCAAGGTTCGCAAAAGAGACAAGAATAAGACGCACATCGTGCCGGGGAAAATGGTACGTCCCATAGAACGCGAAAAGGAGCACCAACCCCACGTTCACGAAAAAGGTGGCGCTCAGGCCCAAAAAGAGCGCCAGGACTTTCTGCTCCGGCCGGTACACGTACCACCAGGGGGCAAAGACCAAAGCAGGTAAAAGGTACCGCTCGTGCATCCGGTGCACAAAGAGGAAGACCGAAAAGGCAAGAAAGAGGGCAACAAGCGGGAAACGCTCATCACTTTTTTCTCGGAAAAAGAGAAGAGCTGAAAGGAGCACAATCACCCCAATGGCAATGTACCCCCACTGCCGAAAAGAGAAGAAAAGGACCTCCTCTGTGTCCGGCATCCAGTTTCCCCCAAGGAGAGCAAAGAGGTTAAAGGCGTTGAGAGTAGCATACTGGTACGCTCCCACTGCTCCCCGGTATATGGCAAAGACCCGAGGAAGGGAAAAGGGAAGAGAAAGCCCCACAAAAGCCAAAAGGCCGGCGCCAATGCTCCGGAGAAAGAGAAAGGCGTTTCTCTCTTCAAGGAGAGCAAAAAGCCAAAGAGGGGCAAAAATGAGGGCCTGGGGTTTAATAAGGAGGGCAAGGGCAAAGAGGAGGGCAGAGAGCTCGAATTTTCCTTTTGCAAGGAAAAGGATGCCCAAGAAAAGGGGGAGAACAAAAACCGAGTCCACCTGGCCCCAGAGAGCCGAGTCAAGACCCACCGCCGGGTTCAGGGCAAAGAGGGCAAAAA
>JACIZN010000127.1 GCA_014359405.1 Candidatus Caldatribacterium sp. | reverse complement strand
ATGTGCTTGTGGAAGGTGAGGAAGAACAGCTCAAGCGGGGCGTGGAAGAACTTAAAAAGCTCTTAGAGGAACATGCGCTGGCCTCATAAGCTTGTTCTTTTCCTCCTTCTTGGCCTTGCAGGATGGGGGGTGGTGCTTTTTGCCCTGGGGATGGAGGACTACCTTTCGCACGAGGGTCAAGGTGCTTTGTCCCGGATTACTTCCCTTTTCAGTCCTGAGGACTGGTTCGTCATCCTTCTCTTCCACGAGCTCAAGAGAAGCGACCTTTCCTACTCTGTACTTCATCCTGCTTCGCCCTCGGAACCGTACTGGGAGGTCGAGGTTGTGTACCGGAATCCCGGAGAAAGGGAGCGCCTCCTTGGTCGCCTTGAAGCCTTTCTTGCGCCTTTCCGTTCCTTTGGGCTTTCCGGCAAGGAGGAAGGAACGCACCTGTACCGAATTCTCTGGGGAGATAGAGAGTGGTTCCGCTTCTATCTCCGCCTCCAGAAGGTTTTCCGGGTGGCCATAGTGATTGATGACATCGGGTACAATCCCGAAATGGCAAGGAAATTCTTTTCTCTTCCTGTAAAGCTCAACGTGGCGGTGTTCCCCCACACCCCGTACGGTCCCCCTCTTGCCGAAGAGGCAGCAAAGAGAGGCAAAGAAGTCCTCATTCATTTCCCTATGGAAGCTTTATCTCCACAGGAGAACGCAGGGGAGCGGTTCCTCCTTCGGGTGGGGATGCCTCAAGAAGAAGTTACCCGGATGCTTGAGGAGGCTTTCGAGCGCATTCCTCAAGCCAGGGGACTCAACAACCACAAAGGCTCGAAGGCAACCCAAGAAAGGCGCCTTATGGAGCTCTGTGCTTCGTACCTCCGGGAGAGGGGTGCGTACTTTCTTGACAGCCTCACCACGCCCTCTTCCTGTGCTTTCCGGGTTATGCAGGAGGTGGGGGTCCCGGCACTGCGCCGGGATGTTTTCCTTGATGGCGAAACTGATGTCACGTACGTTCTTGGAAAGCTTAAGGAAACCCTCTCCGTGGCGCGAAGGAGAGGATTTGCCGTGGCCATCGGGCATCCAAAGAGAGCAACGTACGAGGCTCTTGCGAAGTTTCTTGCCCAACCTCATCCAGAGTACGAGTTCGTATTCCTTTCCGAGATTTTAGACGAAAGGAGCTGAAATGATGAACTTCGTGGACGACAGGCGGTGCTTTTTCTGTGGGGATCGGAATCCCCATGGGTTTTCGCTTCGCTTCCGGAGTAACGGAGAATGGACAGAAGTCGATACGGTTATTCCCTGGTACCTGCAGGGTTTTGCAGGGGTTGCCCACGGGGGTATTGTGGCTGCTCTCCTTGATGAAGTTATGTCCCACAGTGTGAAACGGGCTGGAATTTTTGCGGTGACAGGGACACTTGAAGTGAAGTACCTCAAACCCTGCCTGACGGAACGTGTCCTCACCATCCGGGGGAAGATTGAAAGGAGCGAAGGAAGAATTGTTGCAGCTTTTGGGGAAATCCTCTATGATGGAGAGAGGGTTGCAGAGGGGCGGGGAATTTTTGTGGTTCCAAGGATAAGGAGTGACTCGCAATGAGTGCCACGGTTCGGGTTCGCTTTGCACCGAGTCCCACAGGGTTTCTGCACCTTGGGGGGGCAAGGACAGCGCTCTTCAACTGGGCTTTTGCCCGCAAGCATCGAGGAGTTTTCATTCTCCGCATTGAGGATACCGATCTCACCCGGTCTACCGAAGAGTCTGTCCAGGTCATTCTTGAGAGTCTCAAATGGCTTGGTCTTTTCTGGGACGAGGGACCGGAAGTCGGTGGTCCGTACGGTCCGTACTTCCAGAGCCAGCGCCTCCATTTCTATCGGGAGTACGCTGAGAAACTTCGCGATGCCGGTTTCGCGTATGAGTGCTTCTGTACCCCTGAGGAGCTCAAGGCTCGGAAAGAAGAGGTCATAGCCCAGGGAGGCAGCTGGAGGTACGACCGCAGATGCCTCAACCTAAGTGCAAAGGAAAAAGAGGCCTTCCGCAGGGAAGGGCGAAAGCCAGTGCTCCGGTTTCGGATTCCTGAGGGTACGACGACGTTTATCGACATGCTCCGGGGGGAAGTAACCTTTGACAACGATGAGCTCGATGACTTTGTCATTATGAAGTCCGACGGCATGCCGACGTACAATTTCGCCTGTGTGGTCGACGATGCCCTCATGCGTATTACTCACGTCATTCGTGGGGATGATCACATCTCGAATACCCCTCGCCAGGTTCTCCTCTACAAGGCGCTGGGATTCCCGTGTCCGGAATTCGCCCATATTCCCATGATTTTGGGAAAGGATAGAACCCGTCTGAGCAAGCGTCATGGGTCCCCTTCAGTTACGTACTATCGGGACATGGGCTACCTTCCTGAGGCCATGGTGAACTACCTTGCCCGCCTGAGCTGGGCAACGGGGGAGGAAGAGAAGGAAATCTTCACCCGTGAGGAAATCATAGAACGGTTTTCCCTTGACCAGGTGACAAAGCACGCAGCCGTTTTCGACCTCGATAAGCTCAACTGGATGAACGGTGTGTACCTGCGGAGTGCCGATCCCCAGAGGTTGCGGGATATCCTTGTTGATATTCTCAAGCGAAATGGTGTCGTGGAGGACAGGGACTGTACTCCGGAGTTCCTCGAGTACTGTACAAAGGTAGTTCTCCTCATGCGGGAGCGTATTCGGTACGTGGCGCAGATTCTCGAAGAGGCAACGTACTTCTTCACCGAGGACTACCCGTACGATGGAGAGGCGGTGGAGGCGGTTCTCAGGAAAGAAGGGGTTCCTGAAATTCTCCAGGTTTCCTCTGAGCTTTTGGCAGGCCTTCAAACCTTTGATGCCGCTACCATTGAGGCGGCGATTCGGGCTGAAGCCGAGCGGAGAGGGAAAAAGGCTGCGGAGTTCATCCATCCCCTCCGGGTAGCGGTGTCAGGCAAAAGAGTCGGTCCAGGGCTTTTCGAACTTCTTGAGGTTTTGGGGAGGAAACGGGTTCTTGCCCGCATCGCAAGGACCCTGGAATTCCTCAGGGGAGAGGGGAAAGCATAGATGGCAGATCGCCTTTTCCTTGCTGTGGATATTGGGACTTCTTCGCTCAAAGCCTGTGTCTTCGATTCCCCTGGTAACCTTCTTGCTACCGCAAAACGAGAGTATCCTACTCACTCTCCAAAAGCTGGGTACGCTGAGCAGGATCCAGAGGAGATTTTTGCTTCTCTTTTGAGCGCCTTAAAGGAACTAACCTCCTCTTTTCCTGGAAGCACCTTCGAAGCCTTGGCTTTTGACGCCATGCTCCACAGTTTCCTCCTTGTGGATGAAAAGGGAACCCCCCTTGCTCCCCTTTGGAACTGGATGGATACTCGATCCTTCCAAGAGGTAGAAGAGTTTCGGAAGACCTACGAAGAAGAAAACCTCTACGCCTTTACTGCTTCTCCTCTCCACACGATTTACCATCCTCCCCGGGTGCTCTGGTTCAAAAAACACCTTCCTTGGCTTTGGTCGAAGGCTTCGAAAATCTTGAGCATCAAGGACTGGATTCTCTGGAGGCTCACTGGAGAACTTTTCTGTGACTACTCCACAGCTTCAGGAACGGGGCTTCTTGAGCTTGAGAGGAAAGCCTGGAGCGAGACAATCTGCAAACTCCTTGAGATTTCCCCACTTCTTCTTCCTTCCCTCTGCGAGCCAGATTTCTCCCTTCCCCTGCGAAACGAGGACTTTGCCCGGGAGGTTGGGTTGCCTCTTGGGATTCCCGTGGTTTGGGGTGGAGGAGACGGGCCCTTTGCAAACCTTGGGGAGGGATGTTTTCGGGAAAGAGAAATGGTTGTGAGTGTAGGTTCTTCTGGGGCGGTACGCATGTGTGCTCACCGGCCGGTCTTTGACCCCAAGAGGCAATCCTGGTGCTACTACCTTGCTTCCGACATCTGGGTCGGTGGGGGAGCAATCAATAATGGAGGTATTGTCTTTTCCTGGATGCGGGATCTCGTGAAGGGGGACGAGATTACCCTTGATCCCTTCCGGAGGCATCCTCTCTTTCTTCCTTTTCTGACCGGTGAGCGGAGCCCCTACTGGGACCCCTATGCCCGGGGAATACTCTTTGGCCTTTCCTTTTTCCACACTCCGGAGGAATTTTTGCAGGCAGCATACGAAGGTGTGGCATTTTCCGTGCGCGCTCTCTTTGAGATGCTCCGACGAGTCATGGGGGACCCGAAACGGGTGGTGATCGGTGGGGGTTTTGCCCTCTCGAGAACAGGACGAAGAGTCCTCTGCGACGTTCTTGGGGTTGAAGTGGCGGTGAGTACGTATCCCTCCTCTTCGGCAAAAGGCGCATTCCTTGTGGCCTTGAAAGCTCTGGGGGGAATCTCGTCCTTCGACGATCTCCCCCCCGATTTCTTCCCTGTTGAAGAGGTTCTCTTCCCGGAAAGGGAGGCCTCTTCTTTCTATGAGCGCCTTTTCCACCTCTGGGAAAAGCTCTACGAGGCCAATGCCCCCCTTTTCCGGGAATTTATCCGGTTTGGTCTTGCCTGAGTCAACCGTTCCTTCGGGCAAACTCTTTCATGAAGTTAACGAGCTCACGCACGGCCTCCACCGTGACTGCATTGTAGAGCGAGGCACGGCATCCCCCGACTGAGCGGTGTCCCTTTAAGCCCACAAGACCTTCTCTCTCTGCTTCCTTAACAAACTGCTCTTCAAGTTCTGGGCTTGGGAGGCGGAACACCACGTTCATCATGGAACGATCTTCGGGGACTACAGGGCAGGAATAGAAATCCTGACTATCGATGTACTCGTAGAGAATCCTTGCTTTTTCCCGGTTTATGGCTTCCATTTTCTCGAGACCACCAATCGTTTCCTCAAGCCACTCAAGGACAAGGTCGACCACGTACACGGCAAAACAAGGTGGGGTGTTGTAGAGAGAATTGGATTCCACGAAGGTCGTGTACTTGAGCATGGTGGGAAGGTTTTT
>JACIZN010000126.1 GCA_014359405.1 Candidatus Caldatribacterium sp. | reverse complement strand
GGGACTCGCAGAACCGGCCAGATAGCGCTCGGTTCCGTCTCTGGCCACACGCAGAGTATCGTTGGCCAGCTTCTTCGCCTTCCCGCTTCGCAAGACTCTCTGGACCACCCCGGTGGCCCTCCGGCGGGTACGGGCATTGAGGATCACAAACACCTCCTCGAGAGGCTTTCCCTCGGCCTCCTCCAGCCGCCAGCCGGTTAACGCTTCCGCAGCCGGGTTCAGGTACATCACCCGACCCTGGAGGTCCGCCACCACCACCCCTTCACCCAAAGAACTGAGCGTCGTGCGCCACCGCTCCTCGCTTTCCCGGAGCCGGTTCTCAGCTTCCTTCTGGGCGGTGATGTCAATGGCTATTTCAAAGCGCACCTCCCGACCATCGGGCCAGCGGATGATGCGGTCGGTAATGAGGTAGTGCCGGTTCAGGACCGGATTGTGGTACTCCCACTGGTACGGCTCCCCTTTCTTCTCGAGAATCAGGGCATTGGTGCAGAAAGGACACGGCGCATCCCTCCCCTGAAACTCCCGGTAGCAGAGCCCACCGACGAGGGGCTTTCCGAACATCTTCTGGGTATACCGGTTGACGTAGAGAATCTCATAGGTATACGGATCGGAAACATAGACGATTTCCTCGAGGCCGTCGAAAATGGACAGAAGCTGGTTCCGCTCAAACTGCAGCGCTTCCTGCATCACCTTCCACTCGGTGATATCCCGGAACACGGTGGCGAAAAAGCCCTTTCGATCGCTGTAGGCGGTGACTTCGTACCAGCGCTTCAGCGGTTCGGCAAAGGCCTCAAAACGCCTGGTTACTCCGGAAAGTGCCACCTGCCCGTAGGTTCCAATCCAGTCAAAGGAAGACCGCTCAATGCCGGGTAAAACCTGGGTGACTCGCTTCCCTATGATGTCCTTTCGCGCGAGTCCAGTCAAACGCTCAAAAGCCGAGTTGACTTCCAAAAAAACGTAATCAATCGGCTTTCCGTCAGCATCAACGAGAAGCTCGTGGTAAGCAAACCCATCAGGCAGGTTTTCAAGAAGCAGCCGGTACCGGGGATCAACCACCCGCACCCCTCCTCATCGGAATGGGTAGCAGAGCGTACCTCCCGCGTCAGCTACCTGCTTCGGTTCACACATAAATCGACCAGAGTTTCTTCCACAGTACTTGAGCACGTCACGGGGGAACTTTAGACCTTGGGGGCTCAGCTGCATCCTCACCCTCACACCCTCCTCAAGTGGTTGAAGTAGTTCAGGACAAGGAGTACCTTCCCCTTTATCTGGACCTCTCCGGCTCCAAGGATTCGGGGTTCATAGCGGCTATTCTTGGGCTCAAGGACGACGGTATCACCCCGGAAGAAGACCTGCTTGATGGTTAAGCCCTCAGCATCCACCTCCACAACGGCAATGTCCCCCGACTGGACTTCCAAGTCCGGGGAAAAGAGGACGAAGCTCCCTGGAGTGATGCCGGCTTCCATCATCGAGTCCCCTTCGGCCCGGAGGAAGTAGATTTTGAGCCCATGGTAGTATGCCCTGCCAACGCTCATCTCGAGCATTTCCCGGAGTATCGGATGCACGCCCACAATGTACTCATCAAAAGCCTCCCGGGGTGTCCCGCAGGGAATCTCAGGGGAAAGGACCGGCACAAAGACCACCTCCGGGGAAACCTCGAAGGCCTCCTCAAGCACCCCTGCCAAACGGAAGACCTCGCCCTCGCTGAGCCCAAAGACTTTGGCGATGGCCTTGAGGTTTGCAGGGGTGATGTTCCTTGTTCCGGAAATCCAGGAGGAGACAAGGGCCCTTGAGACCCCGATCCTCCGGGCAAGCTCTGCCTGGGACATCTTGTTTTTCCTGAGGAGCTCCCGAAGCCACTCCGCTCTCATGCTCCTCCCGCCTCTTGCCACTTTCTCCCATTATAGCAGAAATTCCTGCCCAATCCTCGCCTGTTCACTCTTTGTCTACATCTTTGTTTACATTCCGCAAATACATGGGTATAATAGTCACACACAGTTGATAAAGGGGGATGAGCAATGCGCGAACCTGTTTTTACGGAAGTCGAAGGACGGAAAATCTTTGCCGGATGGATTGACGGGGAGGTCTTCGAGAAGGAAATCACAAAGCGGAGCATCTTCCGGAATTCCAAGGCGTGGGGAACGGAAAAGGAGGTGATTGAAAAGCTTAAAAGTCGTGGTGTCCGGGTAATCCGCCTCATCCGCAAAGACACCGGGGAGGTTTTAGAGATTCCCCTCTTTAAGTTCCTCGAGCGCGCCTTCCCCCTTCGGCTTCCGGGGAAACCCGAGCAGCTCCTTGTACAGCTCAAGCACTTTGCAGTTACCCCGAGGGTGTAGCCATGCCGAACCGGATCCTCAAGGAATCGATTTGTACCTCCGCCACCATCGATGCGTTGTCCCCGGAAGAGGAAGTTTTCTTCTACCGGCTCCTTGTGAACTGCGATGACTTTGGAAGAATGGATGCTCGCCCCCAGATCCTCCTTGCCCGGTGCTTCCCCTTGAAGATTGGGATATTTACTCTTTCGCAAATCGAGGGGTGGCTCCATTCTCTTGAGCGGGCAGGGCTCATACGCCTCTATGAGGTGGATGGCATGCCCTACCTCGAGGTGGTGACATGGGAGAAGCACCAGCGGGTGAGGAATAAGAAACCCAGGTACCCTGCCCCACCGGAAGCCGTAAGCTCGAGCAATCCGAAAAAGTGTAGGAGGCTCAAAAAGACGCGCCAAAGCCCAAAGCAGACCTGTAACCTGGAGCAAATGCGCAAAAGCTCCCCACCGACTTGCAACGGCCTGAGGGAGACCCCCAACGACGTACCGCAGACTTGCGATAGCCCGGAGCAGAACTACGCCAACTCGAAAGAGATGTGTAACCTGGAAAAGACCTGCAGCAACCCAAAACAGGTTGACGACAACCTGCCGCATCCTTGTGACAGGCTGTTGCAGACCCGCAACCTGGAAAAGAGGTGCAACAGCTCACAGCATACCTACGGCAATCCTCTGCAGACCTACAACCTGGAACGTATGGGCAACAGCTCCTTACCGACCTGCGGTAACCCGAAGGAGGTTGGTAACAGCCTGGAGTATACCTGCAGCAACTTGTCGCAGACGTGGAACAGCCCAGAGGAGGCCGATGACGGCCCCAGGAAGACCTGCAGTAACCCGCAGCATACTTACACCAATCCTCTGCAAATCCGTAACCTGGAGGAGGTTGACGGCAATCCTCTGCATACGTGCAACCCGAATGAGACCTGCAGCAACTCAAAACAGGTTGATGGCAATCCTTCTCAGACCTGCGAAGACTTGTTACAGGTTGATGACGGTTTGCAGGAGACCCGCAACGACTCTTTACACACTTGCAGCGACTCGTTGCAGACCTGCAACAACTCTTTGCATACCTGCAACAACTTGACGTCAATTGACAGCAACTTGCTGACAATTGACAGCAACTTGACGTCAATTGTCTGCCTGAATCCTAATCCTAATCCGAATACGAATCCGAATACGAATCCTAATCCGAATCCAATAAGGTCCAGTATAGACCCTTCCGTTTTTTCAACCTCTTTCTCAACCACCCCAAGGACCTGTGGGGAGGAAGACCTGAGAGGGGCAATAGGGAGGGTGGTAGAAGGTATCCCCGAAAACGGTAAGGCCAAAAGCAGGCTCTACCGGATGGCACTGCGGGCAAAAATCCGGGGAGTGGTTACAGGTACCGAGTACACCGCCCTCCTTGAGAGAATCGCAAAAGCGGAAGAGCATGAGCTTGAAGCCCTCGAGGAGGAGCTTTCCCAATCTGAGGCAAGGGCTCTGAGTCCTCCATCTTAAGCCGGTAGCAGCCCTTCAAGTAGCCGAAAACCGATGACAAAAGGAGGACACCCATGGCTTTGGAGCAGAAGCACGCCTTCAACCGGGTTCTCAAGAGGGAGGGTTTTGGGGTAAGGAAGCTGAAGGTCCGGGAGATTCCCTTTCCTCCGGAGGTGATGGAACGCTTAGTGAGGAGGGTTCAAAAGGAAAAGCGGAGAACCCCTGCCATTCCCTTTGGGGTTCTATCCCGAAGAGAACGGGACGTCATAGACTGCCTCTTCTTTGGGGGGTTGTCGGAACGGGAGACCGCAAGGATTCTCGGGATTTCAAGGAGCTCTGTCCGGAGCTACAAAAAGTCTGCCCTTGGGAAGCTCCGGGAGGCGATGGAGGAAGGGCAAGGTTCCCCCACCCGCTCCCCTAAGGATGAGTAGGAGGTGATTTCATGTTCATCTTCTGCTGCGGGGAATGCTACGAGTACCGGGGATTCCCCTTACGTGCCCCAGGTGCGGGAAGAAGCTCCGTCTTCCCCGGAGAGCTGAAACCCTCGGGGTTCTCGAGAGGGGGGAAGAGGAAAACCTCATCGACTGCTCCCCCACCCACCCGCTTAAGAATAAGTAGAGAGACAATTTCTTGAGGAGGTGTTGCCATGCCACCGGTTGTGGTTGTGGAGCAGCCGAACCGCCTGCGGATTCGGCTCGAGGTTGGGCAGTACGAAAACGGGCGTCCCATCATCCGCTCCCTCTCGTACCAGGTGAAGGAGACGGCAGCTCATCAGGACGTCTACGACGTTGCCGTGGCGATTGCAGGACTTGTGGCGTATCCCGTGCACGATTTCATCCTCACCGAGAACAAGCTCCTCACTGAATAGGAGGTGAAGCCCGATGGCCAAAGTCCTCGTCATGACGTTCAAGAATGAGGCCGGGCAAAACGTGAACGTGCGGGTGAACTACCCCCGGGAGAACCTCACCGGGACTGAAGTCGATGCCGTGATGGACGTGATTCTTGCAAAGAACATCTTCCCCACCACCGGCGGGGATCTCGTGGAGAAAGTCGGAGCGCAGATTGTGGAGACGACAGTAACGGTGCTCTGACTCACACCCGTTCTGAACTGACGTGGTTCCCGGTACACCGAATGCAAGCGGGGGAGGGGCCAACCCCT
>JACIZN010000125.1:691-5071 GCA_014359405.1 Candidatus Caldatribacterium sp. | reverse complement strand
GGCACAATGACGTCAAGGGGAACACGGCGAGGAATCCCCCTCAGGGCCTCCGCCCTTCGGTTTACTCTCCTTTCCCCTGTCCTTTTAATGATGAGTAGATCAATATCGCTTTCTTCGGTTTCCTCGCCTCTTGACAGAGAACCGAAGAGAATGATTCTCTCAGGGTGGTACTGCTGCACGAGTTCCCCTATGATTCGCGTCAGTTCTTTTTTTGAGGTTTCCTCCGTCTATGCGCACCCTTTTTCATGGCAAACCCCGTAATCATTGTACCACGCACACGGTCCTTTGAACCTCCCCACTTCTGCCCTTCTGTGGTTGCAAAGGGTAGGGTTAGAAAGAAGAGTCGCCCTGCCATTCGGAAAGGAGCTTGGTAGGGGAGAGTGTTGGAGAAAGCGGGTGCGCACCTTTCCTGAAGGGCCACTGGAGGTATTTAGGAGGAATATAATAGAGCAAAGAAATGGAAGGGGGTTTGAGCTTTATGGAAGAGAGCACCGTGCTTTGGGGGATACCGGAGAGCGAGTTCCGGGAAAGGGTTGAGAGGATCCAGGAGAAACTCGTTGAACACGACTTTGACGCTTACCTCGTGCACTCGAACGAAGCGGACCAGGGCAACGTGCGCTACCTCAGTGACTACTGGCCGGTTTTTGAGAGCGCCGGAGTCCTTGTCCCTAAGGAAGGGGAACCTGTCCTTCTTGTCGGCCCCGAGTCGGAACCCTTTGCCCGCGAAAGGAGTAAAATTCCGAAAATCCGGAAACTCCTTGCCTACCGGGAATCGGCAGAGCCAGAGTACCCGGAGCTTGAACTTTCCACTTTCCGGGATGTCTTTGACGAGGTCTCCGGAGGAAGGGGAATCAAAAGGCTTGCCCTTGGGGACTATGCCATTCTTCCTGTTCCGGTTCTTGAGGGCATCAGGGAAGCCCTGGGTCCCGGAGGAGAAATCGTTCGGGCAGAGTGGATCATCACCGAAATGAGGATGATAAAGTCCGAAAACGAGATCGCCCTGATGCGGGAGGCCCACCGCATAAGTGCCCTGGCTCTCGAGGAGGTCCTTGGAATCTTAAAGCCCGGGATGCGGGAGACCGAAGTGGTGGGCCTGCTCCACGAGGCGATGTACCGCCTTGGGGCGGAATCGGAGGCCTTTCCCGTCTACGTCTTCGGGGGGAAGAAGACCAAAAGCGCTATAAACCGGGCAGGTTCTGATAGGCTCAGGGAGGGCGAAGTGATTCAGATTTGCGTGGGGGCGAGGTTTGGAGGGTATGCCTCCTCCATTGGCCGACCGATCTTCTTTGGGAAAATGCCAGACGATGTCCGGAAAAGAATCCAGTTTGGCCTTGATGCCCATCGCAAGACCTTGGAGTGGGTTAGGGAAGGTGTGGAGGCAAGGGATATAGCTGTAAAGTTCTACAAGTACTTCCAAGACCACGGATATGCGGCGAACTACCTCTACGGACCCTGCCACGGTACCGGGATACTGGAGGTGGAGAAGCCTTGGGTGGAGCGCAACTCTCAGTACCGCCTGAAGAAGAACATGACTTTCATGGCGGATACCTTCTTCACCGCCGAGGAATACGGCTTCCGCTGGGAGGTTGGCTTTCGGGTTACCGAGGACGGATGCGAGGTGTTCGCAGAGGTACCGAATGAGGTTATTGAGCTCTGAAGAGCTGTGAAAGACTTACCTTTCTGCGGCGAAGCTGAACGAAGGCTCTCCTTCTGTTACGATTCCGAAAGCCTCGCTTTGGCACCCCGGACTCTCCGCTACGCCCTGGGGCAGGGATTTAAGGGTGGAGGAGAGGTGGCGAGGAATGTCGCTGAGTTTCGGGAACTCCTGAAAAGGCAGGCCAGAAACCTCAACCTGCAGGAGGCAGGCTACTGGCTGAAAAACTATGCGAATACTCCCCGAACGGGCTTATCTTCTCTCTTCTTAAGACCTCGGACATGGAAGGAGAGAATGCGAGGGCTCTCCTTTTTGCCCTCAGGAATCAGGAGGAGATGGCCGTAAACGCCTCGAGGAATATTGAAAGGTACGATGCCTTCATGGAAAAGTGGGTTACCAGGAATCCGGATTCGTCTCTTGCAGAGAGGTACAGGAGAGAGACCGCCCCTCGAGAGGCCAGAGTAAAGAGCATAAGGGAAGCAATTCAATTTGCCGTTTTGGGTGGCATTGTCGGCGGCATTTTGGGACTATCCTGGGTAAATTTTGGGGTTTTGTTGGCGGAGTTATCCTGGAGGCAACCGGAAGGATGGTACCTTTTGTACCATCGGCGATATTTACCGTTGTTGGCATTGTCTATCTTCAAGAGGCAGGCCGCCTGACGGCTGAGGAGTTGGATAACCTCTCAGCGTCAACGCGGAAAAATCGACAGGCGCTTTGCAACAAGGGCGAAAATGGAAATCACCCGGACAATCCTTGAGGTCCTCAACATGAGCGATGGAGAGCCCAGGAAGGCGCGCTGAGGTTCTTGCCTTAAGGAACGTGAATTTCAGGCATCAAGAGAAGTATGGGGCAAGAACACGAGAGGAGGGTAAACCCTGTGTTTCATGATTTTCTTTCCAATTTCGCCATGGTGGTCTTCATCGGAGGTTTGGTTGCTGAGGGGCTCCTCTCACCGGGATTTGCCTCTTTTGCCCTGCTGGCCTTTATTTTCTTCAGAGCCATCGCAAGGGCAATTGGGGGCGTCAGTGCCTTTGTGTACTATCTCTTCACGCTCCCCTTTTACTCTCTTATCGCCCTTTTGATTTTCCTCAGGGTGGGCTGGAGAGGAGTACTGGAGGGCCAGTGGCAGGAAATCGGGTCGATACTTCTGCGCGTATGGTTGACCGGCTTTGGGATGATTATTGTTAACATCCTCAGACTCTTCGGGAAAGGCTACATTGCTCTTCCATGGGTTATTTTTTTCGTGGTGACTCTCTGGATCTGCCAGCGCATAGGGCTTAACAGAGGGAGCGTGTTCGTATACTACACCATCTTTTCGATTTTAGCCCCCTTTTTTACTCTGGCAATATTTCTTGCAACCCTGAGCACCAAAACCAGCCCTCGGGAAGTCTTTGCAGTGCTGATTGCCCTGATTGCCCTCTTTCTCATGCTGGAAGGGCTCTACCTGATGATTTACGGTACTTTCTCTCCCCCTGGAGGGAGGAAGAAGTAGAAAGAGCTTGCCGGTGGGCCGGTAGCCTCCCGTGCCGGTATTCTGGATTTCCCCGAAAGGGATGAAAACGCTCATTCCTTTCTATTTCCCGACCGCCATCCCGCGAACGGTCTATGGAGTTGCCAAAGGAATTCCTGTAACTATTTTAGTAACTGAAAAAGATAAGTTTCAATCCCGCGAACGGTCTATAGAGCTGCCAAAGTTTACGAAGAAATGTTGGAAAGGGAGGCTTAAGGCCTGTTTCAATCCCGCGAACGGTCTATAGAATTGTCAAAGCTCAGCATAGTCGCGGCTGAGTCCGAGCGCTTTTTTATGAGTTTCAATCCCGCGAACGGTCTATGGAATTGTCAAA
This sequence comes from Candidatus Caldatribacterium sp., assembly GCA_014359405.1. Classification (NCBI taxonomy): domain Bacteria; kingdom Pseudomonadati; phylum Atribacterota; class Atribacteria; order Atribacterales; family Candidatus Caldatribacteriaceae; genus Candidatus Caldatribacterium; species Candidatus Caldatribacterium oleiphilum. The sequence continues at coordinate 1,573 of JACIZN010000125.1, read as the reverse complement.
GAGCAGTCCCTTCCTGGATTCTAAAGGGAGTATACCCCAGTTTCTCCTTGAGAGCAAGAGGTCTCTTTCCCTCATGGAAAGAGGGAGAGAAGGGTCTGGGGAAGAAAAGTTTCGAAAATCGAGGGATTCCTCTTTCCCAAATCCTCTCCGCGCAGGGTAAGAGAAAGAGGAAACCCTTGATACACAAGGAGAATTTGCAAAAGAAAACTTCGCAAATCGTTCTCCCTTTCCCCTGGCCAAATCGATTTTCGAAAATCCCCCTTTTCCACCCCTCTCTCTGCCGCACCAATCCTGGTTTCCTTTCCGGGGTATTCCCTCCATTTTCGCAAATCTCCTCTTGAAGAAAAGGGAAAAGGGGATTTGCGAAGATTTCCTCCCCTTTTTGAGTCCCTCCAAAAGGGAGGACAAAGCGAGGGAAGCCCCATCTCAAGGCACTTTCTCCCCAAATCACCCTTTTTCGCAAATCGGGAAATGGCCTCAGGGAGGGGCTCCAGGACCCAGGGAGTCATTCGGTCCTTCGGGGAACCACCCAGATGAGGAGTAGGATTCCCGAGACTCTCGCGTGATTTTGGCAAAATCCCCGGGGATGAGAAGGAGGGGAGCCTGGGGACGGGTTTTCAGCGCCGCAATCGTTCCAAAATCCGCTCAAGGGCTTCTCCCTGGAGCCTCTGGTACGCTACCCGGACTTTGGCTTCGAGCTCTTTGTCCTCAAGCTTTATCCCGGCTTTCGCAAGGGCGCCCCTGAGGTACTCGATGGCTTTCTTGAGCTTTTCCACCCCGGGGGAGTTAGGGAAGGCGTCCTCGGCAAAGAGGACGGCTTCTTCAGCGAGCCTCAGGATCCGCAGAAGCTTTTCCCCTTCGCCTTTTTTCCTTCAAAAAGCG
>JACIZN010000125.1:0-682 GCA_014359405.1 Candidatus Caldatribacterium sp. | reverse complement strand
ATAGGAAGAGGAAGAGAACGTCAAGGAACATCCTTTACCTCCTCAGGTACTTGTGGTAAAAGAACTTCACGTTGTCCACCCAAAAGCGGTTGAGCCCCTCGGGATCGTTCTCTGCCCCAATGGGAGCCCAGCGTTTCCCGAGAAAAGCGATGAAGTCCTCCTCGCCGCTTTCCCTGAAGCGCTCGAAGTTCTTTTTCACGGTGGCGCAGGCCCACTCCGCTTGTGTCGCAAGGTCTGTGTTCTTTGCCGCCACAACCCCAAACTCAAAGCCCTTGCGCCCCCGTTCAGCACTCCGGATGGCAAAGACTAAAGCGCAGGGGCGGACGGGGTAGAGGTAGCTCCTGCAGGCCTCGCAGTCGAAGTACCTCTTGGCGATGCGCTCAATCGTCCGTATCTCCCCGGGGAAGGGGAAGGTGGAGAGGTCTAAGCACTCATTCTCCCCCGAAAGGATAAAGAGCAAGTCCCGAAGAATTGCCCCCAGGAATTCCCGGAAAAAGAACCCTGTCCTTGTCATTCGAGCTTCAACCCCCGCAAAATGATGGCAAGAAGCATCGAGGGAACGACAAAGGAAAAAACCCCGTACCAGACCTTGAGGGAGGCGATTTCCCTCTCCACACAAAGCATCCGCTCCTCGAGCTTCTCGAAGTCCTACTCGAGCTTCTCGAGGATCTTCAGGATGTAT
>JACIZN010000124.1 GCA_014359405.1 Candidatus Caldatribacterium sp. | reverse complement strand
AAGGTTTTTCCAGAGCAACAAAGAGCTCCTCAGGGTTTCTCTGGGTGATGAGCTCCCCGATGGAGGAGAGCGCCTTCCGGTAGAGGGAAGGAAGCGTGGCAAGGTAAAAGTAGAGAGGACCTTCTCCAAGGAGGGGAGAAAGCCTCAGGATGAGATCCTTGGGGTTGAGGACATCTCCCTGGAGGTAGGTGAGGCGGTCAAAGAGAGGAGAGGGCTCAGGGAGAAATTCGGCGATGAACGATTGGTACGATGCAGCGTCCTTGAAGCGGCGGCCCAGGGCAACGACTCTGAAATCCTCTTCCTTCGAGAGGGTGGACAGGGCGGGGAGGATTTTCCGGGTGAAGAGATTTCCCGTGGCACCGAAAAAGACAAGCGTCCGCATCGCTACATCCGCAGAAGCACTGCCCGAGCCGGAGCTCCATCCCCTCCCCGGACCTTGAGCGGCAGAGCAACGAAAAAGTACAGTCCCGGGGTGATGTCCCGAAGGAAGAGCCCCTCGACGATGACGAGGCCACTTTCAAGGAGTATCCGATGGGTCGGATGATCCGGCTGATTCCGCTCAACTCCCAGAGCATCGATGCCGATGCCCTTGAGCTTCTTTGCGGCAAGAAAAGAAGCAGCGCTTTCTGTAAGGTACACGAAGTCGTCCCGGGAAAGGTCCTGGAAAGAGTTATCCGTTTTGAAGAGCACAAAGTGCTCCGGAAGGAGGAAAGCCTCGAAGGGTTTCAGGTCCTCCGCCTGGATGGCAGGACGGTTCCGAATCTCAAGGACCACTGCTGGTCCCATGAATCGAGAAACGGGGATTCGGTCAATGGAGGTATCTGAGGGGAGCATGTGGAGCGGTGCGTCGATGTGGGTTCCGGTGTGGGTTTCAAGGGTGAGGCGAGTTTCGTTGGCCCCTTCCTTTAAGGTGCGGATGCGCTCAATTTTCGGTTTCTCCTTTCTCCCCCGATAGGTGGGCATGTCCTCGGCAATCTCCAAGGATACGTCGAAAATTTCCATGCGCTTTCCTCCCCCTCAGGGGGCATAGATCATCTTTACCGTCATGCCCCCATCGATAATGAGATTCGTTCCGGTGATGAAGCCCGAAGCGGGTGAGGCAAGGAAGAGGCACGCAGCGGCAATGTCCTCCGGGGTCCCCACCCGTCCTGCGGGGTGCTGGAGGTGGTCGATGGGGCGGAGGGATGGCTCTTTCCGGAGGGAACACTTTTTCCAGAGCGAAGTCTCAATCCACCCGGGGCTTATGGCGTTCACCCGGATTTTCCGCTCGCTCAGGGAAATCGCCAGAGCGTGAGTCAGGGCAAGGACTCCGCCCTTTGAGGCCGAGTACGGTTCGGTATGGGGCTCGGACATGAGGGCTCTTGTGGAGGCGATGTTGATGATGGCCCCGTTTTCCCGAAAAAGAGGCAGGAGGTACTTGGTGGCAAGAAAGATGCCCTTCAGGTTCACCCCGAGGACCCGGTCCCATTCTTCCTCCGTAAGCTCCTCAAGGGGTTTCCCGATGAAGATCCCAGCGTTATTGACAAGAACATCAACGAATCCCATGCTCTCCCGGACTTTTCGGGCCGCTTTTTCCACGTCGGAAAGAGAAGAAACGTCGCAGGTTACAAGAACGCACCGATTCTTCCATTCCTTCCAGGTTTCCTCGAGTTCCCCGAGGGCTTCCTCATCCACGTCCCAGATGGCCACCGAGGCAGAAGCCTCAAGGAAAGCCTCTGCAATGGCTCTCCCTATCCCCTGGGCGCCTCCGGTGACAACGACATTTTTTCCTGAAAAGTCATGCATGGGCACCACCTTCTCCAAGGAGCTTTTTCATCTCTAAGGCGTTCCGCACGGCGAAATCCCGGTAGCAGTTGTTGAACATGACGAAGACCTCAGTTTTTTCAGGGAGCTTCGAGAGGATTCGGTCCCTCCACTCCCGGAGCTCCTCTTTTGAGTAGAGGTAGCGGAACTTCTCCCATACGGGGAGGTTCCTCTCTTGCCATGCTCTCTCGTTCCTGCCGTGGAAGCGGACGACCGCCACGGTGTGGGTGGTCTCGAAAAAGGGTGGAACGGTCCAGGGAAGATTGGGCTCATCGACGCACACAAGGGCAAGGTTGAGGTCTCTGAGGAACTTCAGGGTGCGAGGAAAGGTTCCCCTCTGGAACCAGCTCCGGTGGCGGAATTCTAAGGCTACGGTAACGCCTTCGGTGTGGTTTCGAAGCCACTCAAGGTACGCAAAAGACTCAGATTCCGGGCGGAACCAGGGAGGAAACTGGAAGAGGACGTACCCAAGCTTTCCTTTCTCCCGGAGGGGATTGAGGGTTTTCAGGAAAGCAAGGAGGGCCTCTGCAAGCCAGGACTCGGGAAGGTCTTTTGTGGAGAACTCCTCGGCGTTTTGCCTTGCAGGGTCAAGGGTTCTGAGGAGGAAAAGGGGCAGGGCCTTTCTGGGTGTGCGGTGGAAGGTGAAAAGGGATAGAGCCTTCACGTTGAAGAGAAATCCCGGAGGTGTTCGCTCAGCCCAGAGGACAGCGTTCCTTTCTGAAGGGAAGGCGTAGAACGTCGAGTCCACCTCTACGGTGTCGAAGTGCCTGGCGTAGAAGCGTAGACGCTCAGCCGGTGTCTGGACCTCTTTCGGGTAGAAGTCGCTCTCTTCAATGAGTGTCCTGTCCGTCCACGAGCAGGTTCCCACGTGGAACACTCGGGTCACCTTCTTGGGAGGAGTATAGCATGGTAGAATTGAAAAAAAAAGGAGGTCGTGGTATGGGATACGAGAGCGTACCCAATCTTCCCCGTACCATGAAGGCAGTGGTGAACTATGCACCGCACGATTTTCGTCTTGAGGAAGTTGAAGTCCCGGAGGTTGGCCCCGGGGAAGTGCTCATCCGGGTTGGAGGATGCGGTATCTGCGCAGGAGACGTGAAGACTTTCCATGGGAATCCCCGCGTGTGGGGTGGCAATGGACACCCTCCCTACGTTGTTCCTCCTGTCATCCCCGGGCATGAGTTCTTCGGCCAGGTGGTCGCCTTAGGAGAAGGGGCAAAGGAAAAGTACGGGATTTCCCTTGGGGACTTTGTGGCGGTGGAGCAGATTATCCCCTGTGGGGTCTGCCGCTTCTGCCAGGAAGGGACGTACTGGATGTGCGAGCGGCACTACATTTTCGGCTTCAAGCGGAAGGAAGCCGATGGGGGTTTTGCCGAGTATATGCGCCTGCCTTTGGGCTCTCGCATCCACAAGCTCCCGGAAGGTTTTCCCCTGCGGGTTGCGCCGTACATCGAGCCTTTGGGGTGTGCGATTCACGCGGTGGATCGGGCAGAGGTTACCTTCCGGGATGTGGTGGTCATTGCCGGAATGGGAGCCATAGGCCTTGGGATGCTCCAGGTGGCCCGCCTCAGGAATCCTCGTTTGCTCATAGCCGTGGACATCTCGGAGAAGCGCCTTGCCCTGGCAAAGAAACTGGGAGCCGACCTCACCCTCAACCCGAAGGTGGTGGATGTGGCACAGGAGGTGAAGCGGCTCACCGATGGGTACGGGTGCGACGTATACATCCACGCAAGCGGGAACCCTCAAGGCGTGATCCAGGGGCTTGAGATGCTCCGTCGTCTTGGGCGCTACGTGGAGTTCAGTGTTTTCAACGCTCCGACCACCGTTGACTGGAGCATCATCGGGGACGTGAAGGAACTCGACATCCGTGGGGCTCACCTCAGTCCCTGGACGTATCCTGTGGCCATCCGTTTCCTCCACGAGGGCTTGGTGAAAGCGGATGAAATCATCACCCATGAGCTTCCCCTTGAGGGGTTCCGAAAAGGTCTTGAGCTTGCCGAAAAAGGCGACGAGGCCATCCGGGTGGTCCTCAAGCCTTAAGAGGTGAACTCTTTGCCAAAAAGAAGAGACGATTCCGCGCTCATTGCCGAAGTAGCCAAGCTCTACTACTACGAGGACCTCACCCAGGACCAGATTGGTGAGGTCCTCGGGCTCTCGAGGCAGAAGGTCTCACGGCTCCTCCACCGGGCAAAGGAGGAGGGGATTGTTCAGATTCGGGTCCTTGAGGCTCAGGAGGATACGAAAGTTCTTGAAGAACGTCTTCGGGAACGATTCAATCTTCGGGATGTTCGGGTGGCGGCAACCTTTGCAAGGGATGCTGATACCGTTACAAAACGCATTGCCCAGGTGGCGGCGTCGTACCTTCGAAGCATCATCGAGCCCCATACTTCTCTTGGAGTGGCGTACGGGAAAACCCTCTTTGCCATGGTGCCCTTCCTTGTGGCGCGGCCCGTTCCCGGCTTTCAGGTTGTGCAGATTATGGGGGGATACGGGAAGCTCAAAGGGGATGTGGTGGCGGTGGAGCTTGCCCGGGCGTTGGCACAGAGCTTTGGGGGGAGCGTGGTGTACCTTCTTGCCCCTGCGTTCGCAAAGGACCCGGAGGCCCGGAATGCCCTCCTTCAGGATGAGCGCATCGCTCGGGTTCTTGAGCTTGCCCGCCGAGTCGATATCGCCCTTGTGGGCATTGGGGGTGTTACCTCAAGTTCCACGCTCCTTGACACCGGAGACATTTACCCTCACGAGGTGGATGAGCTCATTGCCAAAAAAGCGGTGGGTAACATTTGCGGGAACTTCTACGATTTAGAGGGAAAAGAGGTTCCCACGCAGGCTGATTCCCGAAGGATTTCCCTCACCTTGCGGGACCTCAAAAGGATTCCAAAGGTCATTGGAGTGGCGGGAGGAGAGGGGAAGCTCAAGCCGATTCTTGGTGCCCTTCGGGGAGGTTACGTCAACATCCTCATCACCGATGACGTGACGGCTTCGGCACTCCTTGAAGAGTGCTCAAGGGGCTGTCCCGGTTCACACAGATCTGCAACAGGTAGGGTAGACAAAAAAGAAGAGAGGCCTGTATCCTAACTGAGGTCCTCGACTTTGCCAGGAACCACCCTGTCTCTGTGACTTGCAGGAGGTACGGCATTGCCCGGAGCACCTACTACCGCTGGAAGAAGAAGTTCAACCCCAGGAACCTGAAGAGCCTGATACCCTCAAAAAGACCCAAAAAGGTCCGCAAACCCAAGTGGACCCCAGAGCTCCTCAAGCGGATTCAAGAGCTCAAAGAGACCTATCCCTTCCTGGGGAAG
>JACIZN010000123.1 GCA_014359405.1 Candidatus Caldatribacterium sp. | reverse complement strand
CAGGCGCCTCTTCCCCGAAGACCACATCTTCTACGTGGACCACTACTTAGGCAAAGCTACGGTACAGAACCTCATCGTCCTCAAGGCCGAGAACTCTTTCTTTGAGAAGCTCTTGTCCTGCGAATTCGTGGCCGAGGTCCATATTGCCATCTTTGAGGAAGAGGGGGTCGGAGAACGGGGAGCTTTCTACGAGGAAACCGGAGCCATCAGGGACATTTTCCAGAATCACCTCCTCCAGATTCTCACTCTCTTTGCCGTGGATGCTCCACCCCTTTGCGAGGAGGACCGAAGGGAGTGCAACCGTTTCTTCGCGCATCTTGCCAGAGAACGGAGAAGAGTCCTTGACTTTTTGCGTCTTCCGGAAAGCCACCTCATAGAGCTCGGACAGTACGAGGGGTACCGAAAAGAGGTGGGGAACGAGAAATCCCGGCGGGAGACTTTCTTCCTTTTTCCTGTGTTCCTTGAGACGGAACGCTGGAGAGGAGTGCCCTTCTACCTTGCAAGCGGGAAGAGGCTTGCCGAGAAATGCTCCTTTATCGAGGTTGTTTTCCGCTCAACCGTTGCCCCACCGAACCGGCTGCGTATCGAAATTCAACCTGAGGAGCGTATTGATCTCATGCTCTTTGTACGAAAGCCCACGCGCAGCCTCGACTCCGCCCCCGTCTGGCTCAACTTCGTCTCTTCAGGTACCTTCCAGGCCAAGAGCCCTGAAGCCTACGAGAAAATCCTCTACGACTTCCTCTACAACGACCGAACGCTTTTTCCCGATTCGTCCTTCATCCGGGAATCCTGGAGAATCACCGAGAGTTTACTTTCGCTTTTTGAAGCCAATCCCCCAAGGGTGTGCCGTTACCGGGAAGGGGTTCTGACACCGGAGATGCTCTTTACGGCGAAGCGGATTCCAGACGAAATGTGCCTCGAACGATTTTGAAGAACTCGGGGTTTGCGAGGTCCACATCGCTCTGGAAGCCTTCACTCTCAAGGAAGTGATCTTTGAAGTACGCCCGGACCCGGGAGCTCGTCTGAACGGTTTTCGATTCATTGAAGTAGAAGAGCTCTTCAGTCTCAAGGCGGTCTCCCGAAGAGGACACCACGGTAACCTCCTCCATGAGGCGGACGTTCCGCTTGAGGAGATTCACAAGGGCTTTTCGGCTCGTGAGGGTGGCCCGGATGCTCCCCCCATCCTCAAAAACGAAAAGCTTCACTCCCCCGGCACATCTCCCCACGTTCCCTCCCTTGTCAAGCTCCATCGCACCTGCCTCAAGAAGAAATCGAAGCACCCCCCTCTCCCAGCCCCGAATGCGGACTTTTTCGCTGGCAATGGGGAAGGAAGTCGGGGTTACCTCTTCAGAGACCTCAGTCTCTTCCTGAGAAGAAGGAGCCGGGCGGGGCGGGGAGAGAAAAAGGGAGAGGAAAACTATGGCAAACCCCGCCCCACAGAAAAGGAGAATGACCACCCACCTACGATTCAAGCTCATAGGGCCAGCAGGCGATACCCCCATCCATGACTTTAACGTCCTTGAAGCCTGCGTGCCGGAGAATGAGGGATGCCTCGTACCCCCGGAGGCTCACGGCGCAGAAAGTAATGATTTCCTTATCCTTGGGAAGCTCATGGAGCCTTCCAGGAAGTGCCCCAAGAGGTATGAGGGTGCTCCCCGGGATACGGACTTTTTCGTACTCCTTGGGCGTTCGCACGTCAAGGAGCACGAAGTCGTCGCCCCGCTTGCGCTTCCGTTCCACCTCGTGCGGTGAGATCCCCACCATTTTCCCCTCAATCTTGTTCCGCAGCACATTCGCCGCCACGCAGACGTTATCGATTGCCGAAGCGTACGGCGGAGCATAGGGGAGATCGAGGCTCGAGAGGTCCTCAACCACTCCTCCGTAGTAGAGCGCCGTGGCAATGGCGTAAATGCTCTTTGTGACTTCGCCCCGGCCGATGATTTGAGCTCCGAGGAGCTTTCCACTCCGCCGATCGGCGATGAGCTTGGTGATGACCTGCTTTGCCCCCGGGAAGTAATGGGCCCTGTCGGGGGCAGGAACAAGGGCATACTCCGGATCGTACCCGAGGTCTTGGGCCTGTCGCATTGTGAGGCCTGTGCGGGCAATCGTGTAGTCGAAGAGCTTGAAAATGACCGAGTTCAGGGCGCCTCGAAAGACCTCGTTCCCGCCTGCAATGTTTATGGCCGCCACCCGGCCTTCTTTGTTCGCCAAGGACCCCATGGGCATGTACGCCGCCTTCCCGCAGACGAGGTTTTCGATTTCCACGCAGTCCCCAACGGCGTAGATGCAGGGATCGCTCGTGCGCATGAAGCAGTCGACCTTGATGCCTCCAGTCTCCCCTATGGCAAGACCAGCCCGCTGGGCAAGGTCGGTGTTGGGTCGGAACCCCGTGGCCACAATGACGATATCCGCCTCATACGCTCCCTTATCCGTCACGACCCGCCGGACCACACCTCCCTGGCCCTCGAGAACCTCAACTCGCTCCCCGACCCGCACCGTAACCCCCTGGGACTGGCAGTACCGGCGAACCAGTATGCCCATATCCTCATCAAGGATGGGGAGAATCTCCGGAAGCACCTCGATAACCGTAACCTCAAGGCCGCTCTTTACGAGGCTCTCCGTCATCTCCATGCCGATGAGGCCACCGCCGATGATGACCGCTTTCCTGGCAAGCTTCTCCTTGATGGTCCAGCGAATGGCTTCAGCATCTTCAATGCCATGGAGGGTGTACACATGCCCCAGGTCCTTTGCGCTCACCGGCGCATCGGGGTGCTCAAGGTCTACCGCCTTAATCGGTGGGAAAGAAGGTTTGGCACCGGTGGCAAGAACGAGGTAGTCGTAGGGAAAGGTGAGGATTTCCCCGGTGTCTATCCTCCTGGCCTCAACAACCTTCTTCTCCCGGTCGATGCGGATGGCTTCGGTACGGTTGTAGACCTTGATGCCCTTGGATTTCTCGAAGAACTCCGGATCCCGAAGAACCCCAACCGGGGTCTCCATGAGCTCCCGGTACTCTTTGACCTCACCGCTCACGTAGTAAGGAAGCCCGCAGCCGGCGTAGGAGAGGAACTTCCCCCGCTCGATGATGGTGATCTCCGCTTCCCGGTCGAGACGACGGAGCTTAGCCGCAACCTTTGGGCCACCCGCCACACCACCGATGATAACCACTCGCTTGCCCATGTCCACCACTCCTTTACCGACCTCGCAAGAGTTTCACCTCGTTGTAGATGGTCCCAAGGCAAAAGAGAGACGCCCCTCCCACAAAAATGCCGAATCCCCCAAGCACCCCACCAAGGCCCTGAGCCCAGAGAAGATGAGCAAAGGGCACGAGAGACTCCCCGGGCATGGTTGACTGTTGCATTGCCCCCATCCATCCCCATGCTCCCGAGAGAACAAGGACGGCGAAGGCCACTCCAAAGATCATGGCGACAATTCCCACAACCCGCAGGAAAGTTCCCATTTTCTCCCCTCCCTTCGGTTTTCTCTCATTCTACCCCAAAAGTGTTACCAGAGAAAGTATTCTTGCCCTCTCTCAAGAAAGAGGGTAAGATAGAAGAAAAAGAGAGGAAGGTGTTCTATGGGGACTGTGGATCTGTGGCGCGAGATGCGGAAGAGCTTCGACCTCCTTGCCCGATACCCCCAGATACTCCTTGCCACCTTCCCTTCGGCTTTCCTCGTAAGCGTTGCGAACTTCCTCGTATGGGACCGGAGATTCTCCCGAATCACGCTCCTCTTCCAGTGGGGAGGGGGAATGCTCCTTGTGCTCTCCGGCTTCTTCCTTGCCCTCCTTGCCCTGGGTTTCATCACCTTCCTCCTCTGGGATCTTGAGGTTCGGGGTGAGATTCGTTTCCGACGTGCTCTTTTCATGTTCTCGAAAAGGTTCCACGAAATCCTCTTTGCCGCCCTCGTTGTGGGGTTCCTCGTGGGTTTCTTCTCCTTCTGGTTCGTCTTCCCGGGACTTGTCTTTGGATTCCTCCTCATGTTCACCATCCCGGCGGTGGTGGTCGAAGGAGACGACCCCTTCTCGGCCATTCGCCGAAGCTTCCATCTCACCATGGAGAACCTCGGAGAATGCTTCACCTTTACCGTTTTGGCCCTCTTTCTCCTTGTCATGGGGTACCTGCTTTTCTGGGTTTTCGGGTTTGCCTCCCTTGCGGGAATTGCCTTGAACACCCTCCTTGGGGGAGGGATTCTTGCTTACCTTTCGGTACTCCTTGGGCGATTCTACTTCGGGCTCTCCCGCTTCTGAACCGAGAACGTCGCAAGATCCAAAACGAGCCCGTCGTAAGCCGCCACCACAGGGAGGCCGCACCGCTCCGCAAGGCGATCGGCCACTTCCCAGGGCTTTGCCCGAAGGACAGTCATTCCAAAATGGGTGAGAATGGCAAGACGAGGGCGAAGATGGGTGAGGAGGATTTCAACCTCTGGGACGCTCAGGTGCAAAAGATCCGGGTGATCGCTTCGCTCAAGGCGGAGAGTATGAATGACAAGGACATCGCTTCCCTCATAGGCGGAAAAGAGTCTCTCGGTGAACTGTGTGTCCGTGATGAAAGAGACCACACCCTGGGGGAAGAAGAATTTGAACCCGTACGTTTCCACCCCATGCACGTGGCGAAGGGGTGTTGCAAAGCGGCAGGGTCCAAGGGTGTACTCTCCCCCCTCGGTGAGTACGTGAACCCCCTCAAGGTGTTCCCGAAGGTACCGGAAGACGACCGGCTCTTCCTCCAGGGCATCCTTGGGGAGGAAGAGATGACCTCGAACCTTTGTCGCCCCCTGCGTCATGGCTTCAAGGATGATGTTCACGTCGTTGGCGTGGTCGAGGTGGCGGTGGGAGAGCAAAACCCCCGAGAGGGTCTCCGGATTGAGGGGAGGACGGCTCGAAAGCGCCCGAACCAAAGCCCCAGGCCCAGGATCAAGGTGCAGGGCCACACCCTGCGAGGAAATCCACACCCCTCCGGAGGCCCGGAGCTGCTTCATGACGACAAAGCGCGCTCCTGCAGTCCCGAGAAACTTTATGAAATCCTTCACAGGATTACTATACTGGAAAAGGAGGGAGGCGTAAAGATGGCGCTCCGGATTGTGGTCTTTGGGCGACCGGGGGTAGGAAAAACCACCCTTGTGCAGCGCATAAGCGCCCATTTCCCGGGACTTTTCCGGGG
>JACIZN010000122.1 GCA_014359405.1 Candidatus Caldatribacterium sp. | reverse complement strand
GAGGATGCACATGGCGCAGTCATTTGTGGGAAAGGTCTTGTCAAGGCGGGCCATGAGGCCCCCAATGCTCGCGGACTTCTCCACAAGGTACACCTGGAACCCTGCCTCCGCAAGGTCAAGGGCAGCCTGGATACCCCCAATGCCCCCACCAACCACAAGAACTGACCCGAGAGGCTCACCGTTCCTTTGCATCCCTCTCTCCCCCCAAATAGCTCCTCCAGAGACCCTCATACGCCGGGAAAGAGAAAGCCCGTTTCTCCCAGAGGAGAGCAATGAAGTCGCGACGCAACTTCTGGGTTCGGGAATCGAGGTCCTCGATGATTGCCTTCCATTCTGGGGGAACACAGCCTCTCTCAACAGCCATCTCCCGGAGAACCTGGAGGACATTGGCAAACTCCACTCCCTGGGGACAGTGGGCTACGCACCGGAAACAGGCTGCGCACATCCAGATGGCCCGGGACTCAAGGACACTTCGGTCCCCCAAGAGAACCTGGTGGATGATCCGGCGAGGACTGAAGTCCTCTTCGACTTCCGCCACCGGGCAGGTTGCCGTGCACACTCCACAGGAGAAACAGAGGAAAAGCCCCTCCCCTCCCGGACGATGGGCCACCTCGTACCGAAAAGATGCATCACGCACCTGCGCCACCTCCTATCCCCGGGCGTGGGAAAAGACCAGAGGCTTTGACGATATCCGGCACAACGCTCTCCCAGGCCACCGCCATAATGTGGACTCCCCGCACCCCTTCGATTTTCCGAAGGGCTTCAATGGTCTCCACCGCGATTCGCACTCCCTCTTCCTTCGGATCCCGGGCTTTCCGCATCCGCTCCTCAACCCACGAAGGAACGACCATCCCCGGGACTTCTTCTTTCATGTACCGGAGGGCCTGAAGCGACTTGAGGGGAATAACCCCCGCAAGGATGTGAACTTTTTCGTGGAGCTTCAGGCGGCGAACTTCTTCCATCCATCGGGAGAACATCTCAAGGTCGAAAACCGCCTGGGTCTGAATGAACTGCGCCCCTGCTTCAACCTTCTTGGCTAAACGGAAGACCCGGAACTCCAAGGGGTCAGCAAAGGGATTTTCTCCGGCCCCAAGAAATGCTCGAACCTCCCCCTTCACCTTCTCACCGTTTGCAAAAACACCCTCGTCCCGAATCCTCCGAAAGATTGCAAGAAGCTGCACCGAGTCAACATCAAAGACACTCCGTGCCTCAGGGTGGTTGCCGAGACTCTGGTGGTCCCCGGTGAGGCAGAGGAAGTTCTCGATTCCCAGGGCACAGGCTCCAAGGAAATCGCTCTGCAGGGCAATGCGGTTCCTGTCCCGGCAGGTAAGTTGCATCACCGGTTCAAGACCCACCTCACGCACCATGAGGCAACTTGCAAAACTCGAGAGCCGCACAATAGCGGTTTGGTTATCGGTAATGTTAACTGCATCCACAAAACCCCGAAGCTGTGCACACTTTTTCTTTATGCTTTCCCGGTCCGTCCCCTTTGGGGGACCGACTTCGGCAGTCACCACAAAAGCCCCACGAGCAAGGAGTTCCCGCAGCACACTCAATGCCTGACATCCTCCCGAACGATTTTCCGCTGTGCCCCAAAGCGAGAGAACGACCAGTCCTTGGGGGGCTGGATGGCAAAAAGCTCCTCAAGCCTTCCGAGGGACTTCATCCGGTCGTAAATGAGTTGCCACGCACAGTCCCGCTCGGGGCGAACTTCACATTTTCCGTTCTTTGACCCTCCACAGGGACCGTTGAGGAGGTTTTTGGCGCAGCGGGCCACAGGGCAGATATTCCCGAAACGGTGCACAATGCACTCCCCACATCCGATGCAACGCTCCTCCCACACCCCCTGGGTGACAGGAGCCCCCATGAAGCTCGTATTGAGGCCCGGGAAAACAGGAGTTTTGGGGAAAACCTCACTCAGAGTCTGCACCCCCACCCCACAGGCAAGGGAGAGCACCACCGGAAACTCAGAAATCTTTTCTCGAAGAGGGAGGAGGAATTCCCGCTCGCATTGCCGCTCCACCGAAGAAGCCTCCGCCGAGAAACCCTTGAGCCGAAGGATGGCCGCAAGTTCCCGAGCTTCCTTTTCCCCTCCTGCAAGGCACACTGTAACACAGGCTCCACACCCGAGAACAAGGACTTTTTCATAGGGGGAGAGAAGGTCAAGAATTTCTCTTAAGGGTTTGCGCTCTCCGACAATCACGAGAAGACCCTCGCTTTGAGCTCCCCAAGGCGCTTGAGATTGGCAAAGACACAGAGTACTCTCTTTGGCACCTCAGCCTCTTCAAGGAGCCGAGAAATCCGCTCCACCCTCTTTTCCGCCAGAGTGCTCCCCCAGTCGTTGCGGCAGCTTGAAGGGGGGCATCCCACAAGAAGGAGCACATCGTACCGGGCAAGGAGCTCCAGAATCCTCTCCTCATCGACCATCCCAAGGCAGGGTACCGGAAAGATATCGGTAATCCGATTCCAGATTTCCGGCTCTTTCCTTCCCAGGGCGCAGAGAGCCGGAAATCCACTCCGTTCACAGCCCACAATTCCCAAGGACACGACCCACCACCTCGAACGTGATGGCCTTTGCCGGACAGAGTCCTGCACATATGCCACATCGGGCGCACAGAGCCTCGTTCACCGCCACGCAACGCTTCAGGTTTCCCCGAAGCTCCACCGCCCCAAAAGGACAGCTCCGAAGGCAGGTCAAACAAAGCGCACACCGTTCCTCATCGACCGTAATGCGCCTCTCTTCCTCTATCCTTCCGGCAAGGTACTGGGCAACTGAAGCTACAAGGTCCTCCGCTTTCCCTTTGGCCACGAAAACTCCGGGGATATTTGTCACAAAGGGAAGGGCGTTTGGATTTTCGGGAATTGTAAGAGAAACCCCCCGGTCACTCACAAGTACATCCGAAAAAGGCGGAAGGAGAAAGGTCTTTCGCGCTATCGGGACGAGCCAGTGGGCTTCGAAACGCACCGGGAAGGCGTCCTTCTCAGGAAGGTACTCGACAACAATTCGGCGCATGTCCGGGCTTGGGGAAAGGACAACCCGCGAGAGGGAGAGTTTCTCAAAAAGCACTCCGGCTTCCCGGGCTCTCCGAAAGGCCTCCTCAAACCCCTCATGGGCCACAAAGATATCCTCTGCAAGCACCACAACCTGGGCTCCCTGAGGAGGCAAAAGGGCAAGGGAAAAAATCCTCTCCCAGTCCTCCGGATACGGATGGGGCGAAGGGACAAGGAGAACAATGCATGTCTTCCGAAGAGGAGAAAGCCCAAGGACACCGAAAAGGCGCCCTAAGGAAATCACTCTTCTTGTCTCAAGAACTTCCTGAGGAAGGGGGCAAGGAGCTTCCTCCCTCAAAGAAGGGACAAGGACACAGGCACCAACCCGGACGTTCTGGGGTAAAGCGACGAAATCCATCCCGTCCCGGAGAAGGAAAAAGGAAGAGAGAGAAATCCCAGGGATTCCCGACCTTGCAAAGGCCTCTCGGAGTGCCTCATTTCCCTCAGGGTAGAAGAGAACCTTGCGGGTTGGCGTAACCCGCCGAGCGACCACCGGGGTTTTCGGGAGCGAAAGAGCACGGAGGAAGTTCCGCCAGAGCACCCGAGCCTTTTCTTCGGGAAGCACCTCGACCTCCTCGTAGGGGAAAACGGCAATCGAAAGGGGGTTAACCCCAAGACGCCAGGCAATTTCTGCAACCTCATCCTCCGTCCAGAGAGAATTTCCCAAAACCACAAGGGAGGCAGAAGGAGGAAAAGCCACAACCTCCCCTAAAGATGCAACCTCGTACGGAAGAGCACACCTTTCAAGTTCCTCAAAAATCCACGGAGCAACTTCTTGACCCTCGGGGTGGAGGACAAAGATTCGAACCACGTCACCCTCCGAGAAACTCCTCAATGGTTCCTGCGAGAGACCATGCCTCGCAGAGAGTGCTCATGATATCTTTTGGCCCTGCCGCGGTTCCACAGACAAAAACACCTTCTCTCAAGGTTCTTCCCCCGTCCTCCGCAATGAATCCCCCTTCTCTCTGGGGAAGACCGAAAATTCTTGCCATTTTCTCCGTTCCCGAAGAGGGTACAAGGCCTACCGAAAGTACCACAGCATCGTACCGACGTTTCGTCCTTCTTCCCCCTTCCTCTACCGAAACGGTCACCCCTTCCTCGTCTTCTAAAAGAGCCGAGGGCAAAGAACGGATGAGAGAGACCGTACGGGCTATGGCACGGAGATCCTCTTCTCCATCTCCGAGAATTTGAAGGTCCATGTAGTAGAAGTCAAAGGATGCCTCGGGGAAACGGAAACGAAGGTTTTCGGCAAGCCGCAGGGCATACCGACAGCACACTCTCGAGCAGTACCCTCGACTCTCCTTCGCATTTCGAGAGCCCACACACTGCACAAAGGCAAAGGAACGGAAAGCGGAAAGTTCCCCCAGGGTACCCTCTCGGAGCTTTTGCTCGAGTTCAAACCCGGTAAAGATTCTCCTTTTTCTCCCCCAGAGGTACTGAGGAAGTTTCTCCACCGGGAAAGGTACTGCTCCGGTTGCAAGAACAACCGAGGAAGCTGCGATTTCCCTCTGGTTCGTGGTGACTCGGAAGACCCCGTTCTCCCAGGTTGCAGAGTGAATGGACTCCCCAGTAGCCCCTGAAAGCCAGAAAGATGCTTTCCGCAGGATTTCTACTGCCCGGCACACACCGCATCGCAGGCATCGGTCAGTTGCCTTGCAGGAGAGCTCCCCGGCTAAGCCCCCAAAGGATTCCTTTTCCTCGAGGACAAATACCTTGTACTTCCCCTCAAGGCAGGAGGCCACCGCAAGCCCGGCTATGCCCCCACCAACCACAAGGATGTCGCAGCGCTCCATCAGAAAAGCCCCACAATCCGTCCTTCCTCGTCAATATCAACTCTATTCCCCGCCGGCTCTGAAGGCAATCCAGGCATGGTGCGAATCTCCCCACAGAGGGGATAGAGGAACCCTGCACCTATGGCCGGACGGATATCCTTCACCGGGAGCTTGAACCCCCGGGGTCGTCCTTTGAGCTTTGGGTCGTGGGAAAGGGAAAGGTGAGTCTTGGCCATGCAGATGGGGAGATTACCCCATCCAAGCTCTGTGAAACGCTTGATCTTCTCCTCCACCCCTCCCTCGTACACCACTCCATCGGCCCCGTACACCTTTGTGGCGATGATTTCGATTTTCTCCTTTATGGGGATAT
>JACIZN010000121.1 GCA_014359405.1 Candidatus Caldatribacterium sp. | reverse complement strand
AGAACAGTCTTAGTGTGCTCTCCAACCTCCAAGAAAACATTATGAGCATAAGTTCATAATTGTCAAGACCTTGTTTAGATTCACCTTGTGGATCGACCAGGGTTTCGTTCACAGTACTTCAAGAAGCTCAAGGAGGTATTGCAAAGGGTGGGTACCTCTCGAGGTATTATCTCTGTAGAAGTTCCAGAGAGCTCAACACCCATGGAGGAGGGATCCCACCCTAATGAGATTATACCCCTCTCAAGGAAGCGTACCCCCATGGAGCGGTTCATCTTCGAACCCTTGGGAGTCTCCCTCTTCAACATCCCTCCCTACAAGAAGCAGTGTGACACCTTTGTTGAGCGATGAGGAGTTCTACATCCCGAATCTCGAGAACGTCACCTCAAGGAAAGCTCTCTTCCGAATGGCGCAAGAGTGGCTCCTCTCTTCAACCACCGGAGGCCTCACTTCGGGAGGGGGATGAAGGGCCGCACTCCTTCAGAGGTCCTTTCTGCCTTCCCTGTTGTGCACCTTGATAATCTCCTCTGGAACATCTCGGGAATTCCCTGGGATAACTCACCGAAGAATGCAAGGGTTGCGAACGAAACCCAGGCCTATTACCTTTTGCGCCTTGCTCTCTACCTCTCCCCGTGGTAAGCTCATAAAAAAGCAAAGGGAGGAGGACTATGGAGTACTTCCTGGGGATTGATCTTGGAACCCAGAGCGTGAAGGTGGTCTGCTACGACGAAGAAGGGCGCTTTGTGGCCTCTGCAAGCCGCGAGTATCCGATTCTCACCCCGGCACCAGGACACGCCGAGCAGAATCCCGAAACCTGGTGGGAGAAAACGAAAGAAGCCATCCGGGAGGTCCTTGCCTTTCTTCCTGAGCCGAACATCCACGCCCTGAGCTTTTCCGGGCAGATGCACGGAACGGTTATGCTTGACGAGAACTTCACACCCCTTCATCCTGCCATTATCTGGGCGGACCAGCGAAGCCACAGGGAAGTGAGGTACATCCGGGAAAAAGCTCTTCCCCACCTGAAAGCCGTAGCCGGAAGCGATATCGCCACTGGCTTCATGGCCGCAACGCTCCTCTGGGTTCGGGAAAATCTCCCCGAGGTGTATCGGAAAATCCGCTTCGTTCTCCTCCCCAAGGACTACCTCAAGGTGAAAATGGGGCTTCCTCCTTCAACCGATGTGGCCGATGCCTCCTCAACTCTCCTCTTCAACATTCGCCTCAGGAACTGGTCGGAGGAAATGCTTGCCCTTTTGGGCTTTGACCGGGCAATCTTTCCCCCTGTCCATGAGTCCACCCAGGTTATCGGAGAGGTTACCAGAGACGTCAAAGAAGAGCTCGGCATGAAAGGACGGTGCCTCGTCATCGCAGGAGCAGGAGACCAGCACTGTGCTGCTTTAGGAAACGGCATCACCGAGGAGGGAGAACTCCTTGTGACCATCGGCACCGGGGGCCAGGTCTTCACCCCCCTTACGCAGCCTCTGGTTGACGAGGAACTCCGCATCCACACCTTCTGCCACGCCGTCCCAGGGTTCTGGCATCTTCTTGGAGCAACCCTCTGTGCAGGGCTTTCTCTGAGCTGGTTCAAGAAGTCGGTCCTTGACTCGGCTTCATACGCCTTTGATTTTGGGAACCTCGACCAGGAAGCCCAAAAAGTTGATGCAGGCTGCAATGGACTCCTCTTTTTCCCCTACCTCATCGGCGAGCGAACCCCCCACATGGACCCTCACGCCCGAGGGGCTTTTTTGAACCTCCACCTCACGCACCAGCGGGGGCACTTCATCCGGGCCATTATGGAAGGAGTGGGGATGAGCTTAAAAAGCGCTGTCTCGGTTTTCCAGGAACTCGGGGTGGAGTTTGGGCGAACGGTGTTCTCAGGAGGTGGCGCAAGGAGCAATCTCTGGCGGCGGATTATTGCCTCCATTCTCGACATGCCCCTCTTCACCACCCAGGTTAAAGAAGAAGCCGCCACGGGGGCGTGCATCCTTGCCATGGTGGGGAGCAAGCACTTCGAAAGCTTCGATGAGGCCACCCGAAGGATTGTCACCTACACCCATCCCACTCTTCCTGAGCCAAGATGGGTGGAGGTGTACCAGGAACTCTACCAGAAATTCAGGCAAGGCTACACTGCCCTCCGGGACTTCTTCCCAAAACCTTAGCCTCTCTTTCGGAATTCGTTCGAGATGCGCTCGATGCGGGCAAAAAGTTCCGCATCGATATCGATGTGGAAGACCTGGGCAATCACCTGAGTCCACCCGTGGAGGAAGTAGACCCAGCCGTCCTCCACATGGAGGTGCCGTTCCTTTGCCTGGGCAAGGGCCTGGTGCATGAACTTGAGGTCCCCCCGGTAGTTGATTTCCCACACGAGGCTGTGCATGGGGAACACACAGGCATCCGTAAGGGGAGAGCCAGGACGATCTTTACCAAGCCCTGTGGCGTTCACGATGAGCGAATAGGGCTTCACCCGGGCTAAGACCTCATCATTTACCTCTGGAGTTGGGGCATGGATGTACTCGGCATTAATGTGGGGATTGATTTTGGGCATGAGCTCTTTCATGGCCTCGAGCCTTGGGGTACTCCGATTCGTAACGTAGAGCTTCGTGGGCATGTTGTCTTTCTTTTTGGGATCAAAAAGGTATGCCGCGATGGCCCGGGCGCTTCCCCCTGCACCCATGATGAAGACCTCTCCCCCGTGGTCTTTCCAGAAATTCGGAGGAATGAAGGCTTCCATGGCTAAACCACTTGATATGGGGTCTTTAGCGTGCCCCTCAAGACGACCGTTGTTCTTGGAAATGGAGGAGAGCTCACCGAAGAGCTGGGCGTAGGGATCGAGGTAATCAAAGAGGTCCTTTGCCGCCTCGTAGAGGTCGATTTTGTGCGTAGTCACCAGGGCCCCAAGGGACAGAGGGTCCTCCTTAATGAAGGAGACCACTTCCCGGTAAACCTCTCGAGGGGCGTGGATTTCAATATCGATGCCTTTGAGCACCGCATCCTTGAGACCAAGCTCTTTCGCCCAAAGGGGGAAAAGCTTCATGATTGAGGACTGGGACGTGGTGACACCGATGAAGTACATGGTGGGTTGCGTTGCTTTCTCAGGGAGTCGGAAACCCATGCCCTATCCTCCTCACTTCAAGGATTTCCATTTCGGATTCTCTCGCACCACGACTTTGCCGTCCTCCTCAAGGACAATCTTGGGGAAACCGGTCTCCTCGATGGTGGCATAATCGTGCCCCGCGTCGGCCGGGAAAATGCAGTAGAAGATCAGGGGCTCCTTCCCCACGTTCACCGAGCGGTGCGACCAGAAAGGAGGAATGTAGGATGCCGTTCCGGGGTACATGGGGAGAACCTCGCATTCCCCTTCCGGAGAGGCCATGAGGAGTCGTCCCTCACCCCGGAGACAGAAGTAAATCTCAGCGGTATCAAGCTTCTCGTGGAGGTGTCCCTTGGTGAGGAAGAATTCCCGTCCAACCTTCCCGGGATAGATAATGGTCGTGCAGTGGGCAAGGTGTCCCGGCTCCTCAGGAATCTCAGCGTATATGACTTCGTAGACAATCGGGTCCCCTTCCCGGAGCATCACCTCTGCCGCTTCCTGGTCCTGAAAGATGTACTTGACGTCACTCAGACGGCGCACAACTCTCTTTCCCGGCTTGAGCTCTCCGGTTACAAAATCCACAAGGACATTGAAGGGTTTCATAGGCGTAATTCTCCTTTCTCTACGGGGTAAGTACAACCTTTAAGGCATCCTTTCCCTCCATGAGCCGCAAGCCCTCCTCAATGGCCTCAAGAGGAAGGACGTGGCTCACAAGGTAGGAAAGATCAAGTTGCTTTTTTACAAGGAGCTCAAGAGCCATGCGCACGTGGAAATTGTTCGAGCGAGTTGTCCCGGTGACAAAAAGCTCCTTGTAGTGGATGAGGTTCGTGGCCAGAGGAACTTCAGGGATATTCGGAGGGAGACCTCCGAAGAAATTGATTCGCCCAAAAACCCCGGCCACTTCAAGGGCCTCTCTTTGGGCATCGGGAGCTGGAGCAGCCACAACGACCACATCCACATCCCGGAGAACGTCCTTTACTCTCTTCTCGCCAACGACAATCGTCCGAGCTCCTTTCTCGGCAGCCCTCTCAAGGCGAGAGGGGCTGATGTCGGCCATCCAGACTTCTTGCACCCCACAAAGGCGCGCAAGCTCAAGGAACATAAGGCCAATCGGTCCTGCACCGTAGATGAGGACGGTATCCCGGAAAGTCACCGAGAGGGGTAGAAACCCATGGACCACACAGGCCAAAGCCTCGACAAAGGAGAACTCCACAGGGTTTGCCTCAGGGGAAAGAGGAAAGACATTCCCCTGGCGCACCGCCTCCTCCGGCACCCGCATGTACTCGGCAAAGCCTCCGTCTTCGGTGATGCCCAGAGCCTTCCCGAAGGGGCAGTGGTGCTGCGCTCCAGAAATACAGAAGCGGCACTTCCCACAGCCGTAGTTCGGGGCAACAAGGACGAGCATCCCTTCCTCAAGATCTGTCACTCCCTCTCCCACTTTCACAACCTCTCCCACGACCTCATGCCCGAGGATGCGCTGCGTCCCTTCTGGAATGGACCCATGGCCCCTCCGGGCGATTCGAAGATCCGTTCCACAAAGGCTTGCTGCTCGAACCCGGATGAGGACTTCCCCTCGCCCTATCTTTGGGGGAGGGACATCCACAACGCGCACCTGAGGGGGATAGGAAAATACCGCGGCTTTCATCCTTTCCTCCTTTCTCAGCGAATGAGCGTCCTGAACCGTGTCATCACTTCGTTCATCTTCTCCATCGTCTCAAGGTAGAAGGGAAGGAACTCCTGGTACCTCTGGTGGAGCTTTTCATCGGGCTCAAAAACCGAAACCTTCGAAACGGAAGCGAAGGCCTTCTCCTGGAGATCAGGGAACAAGCCTTCCGCAAACCCTGCCACCATTGCCGAACCCCAGATGGAGAACTCTTCCCGGTTCAAGGTTACGTAAGGCACACCGAGGATACTCGCCTTGAGACGGTTCCAGAAAGCCGATTTTGCCCCGCCTCCGATAACCCGGACTTCCGAAAAGCTCACTTCCGGCATGAGTTCCCGCAAAACCTTAAGGTAAAAGGCGTACTCAAAGGCAATACCCTCAAGGATGGCTAAGAAAAGGTGCTCCCGGGTGTGGTCCCAGCTGAATCCCGCAAAGACTCCTCGCAGGTACGGTTGTGTCGGGCAGTTCCTCCCCCGCAGGTGAGGTAAAAATACAAGGCCCGAAGGAGGACTGACTTTCTTTTCCACTTCCT
>JACIZN010000120.1 GCA_014359405.1 Candidatus Caldatribacterium sp. | reverse complement strand
TGATGACTCCAGCGCCTTTTTCTCAGAGAGAACACTAAGAACTTTTTCGGTGAGGAAGAGTGTAAAGGGGAGGTAAAAATTTTGTATTAGTGATGTAGAATGAGGAAAGGGAGGCGATGACATTGTCCTTCTGGTGGTATTGTTTCCTGATAGCCATTCTCTGTATGGGATTTGGAGGGTTTTGGGCTTTCGCGGAGCAGTATGCGTATACCCCTCAGGAAACCGGAATCCTCGTGCTCTCCAGTCTCTCGGTAAAGGAAGGAACGATTCGCATCCGAATTCCTTCGGGAGGATGTACCACGAAAGATGATATTGTCGCTGAGATTTCCCCAACAGGGGAAACCTCTCACTACGTTGTGACCTTTTTCCGCAAAGTTCCCGATCCCTGTTCGGAGGTCCTCCCTGAAGGAGAAGAGTTCGTCTTCGACCTTGTGGAAGATCTCCATCTTGAGGCGTACTCTCACCTTTCGGTGAGGAATCCCGTGATGCCCTTTGGCAATCTCGAGGAATTTGGGTTACGTCGTGATCTCATCAAAGCCACAATCTTTGCCATTGCGTCGGAAATCAAGCGGTATACCGAGAGTGAGCACAAGGACAGGGAGGAAAAGATTGCCTTTCTCAAAGAAGAGCTTGAACGTTTCCAGAAAATGCATCCTGCAGAATACCGCCTTTCTGGAGAGGAAGAGGTGGTGCACCTTGGGACCTTTGGAGTTCTCATGCCTCCAGAGATA
Source organism: Candidatus Caldatribacterium sp. (assembly GCA_014359405.1). Taxonomy (NCBI): domain Bacteria; kingdom Pseudomonadati; phylum Atribacterota; class Atribacteria; order Atribacterales; family Candidatus Caldatribacteriaceae; genus Candidatus Caldatribacterium; species Candidatus Caldatribacterium oleiphilum. The sequence continues at coordinate 4,565 of JACIZN010000120.1, read as the reverse complement.
CGGGAGGTTGAAATTCTTGCCCCACCCCGTGCGCTTGGAGATATTCTTGAAGTTGCTGGAATGACCCGATCCGGGCCCTTCTACCACGTTGCTGGAGTACGAGGTGGGGATCTCTCGGTCTTTGCTCCCTCCCGGCACTACAAGGCGACAATTTACCTTGTCTACCGACGGGAGTACTTTGGTTTCATCCCTAACTACTACGTGTACGTTGCGGATTGGGAAGAAATTCCCTAAGAGTTTTCTCTCCCATTCTCGAAAAACCCTTTAACCCTTTGCAACCATTCCCGGATTGGAATGTGCTGCGGGCACCTCTCTTCGCAAAGGCCACACTCTGTGCAGTTTCCTGGACGCTCTGATTCCTTCAGGAAACCAAAGTACGTTCTTTTGGCTCCCTCATGGTCCCCGAACTGGAATACCTGGTTGTAGAGACCAAAGAGCGTGGGAATGGCAACACCTTGGGGACAGGGAAGGCAGTAGTGGCAGGTTGTGCAGGGAATTGGAGCGGTGCCCTTGAGAAGGGCGCGGACCTCCTCGAGTGCTCTGAGCTCTTCTTCGCGGAGGCATCCTTCGTGGGCTAAGGAGGCAGTCCTGAGGTTTTCCTCGAGTTCCTCCATGGTGCTCATGCCACTTAGGACGGTGGTGACTTCTTTCTGGTTCCAGAGCCAGAGGAATGCCCAGGCGGCAGGTGTTCTTTCGGGGTTCAGGGAAGCAAGAAGCATCCGTGCTTTTTCGGGAAGACGGGCGAGCTGTCCCCCTTTGAGGGGTTCCATGATGACCACGGCAAGGCCCTTTGCGGCAGCGTAGCGGAGACCCTCTCGGCCCGCCTGGAAGTCCACATCAAGGTAGTTGTACTGGATCTGACAGAGGGTCCAGGGGTACGCATCGACGATACGCTGGAAGGTAGGAAGGTCATCATGAAAGGAGAACCCAAGGTACCCTATGTCTCCTTTTTCTCTTGCTTTCTCGGCCCACTCAAGGACTCGGAACTTCAGAACAGTTTCCCAGCGGTTTCGGTCAAGGGCATGGAGGAGGTAGAAGTCGATGTGGTCGGTCTTGAGGCGACTGAGCTGCTCTCTCAGGTACTTTTCCGGGTCCTTCGCATCGGTAATGAGCCAGATGGGGAGCTTGGTCGCTACTTTTACCCTCTCCCGATACCCATCCTGTAGCGCCAAGCCCACAACGACCTCGCTTACCCCTCTGTGGTAAGGATAGGCGGTGTCGATGTAGTTGACTCCCTGGTCGATAGCGTAGCGAATCATGGCAATGGCTCTCTCGACATCCACGGCACTCTCATCAGCAGGGTTGCGGAGAGGAAGGCGCATGGCTCCGAAACCAAGAACAGAGACCTCAAAGTCGAGGGGTCCAAATTTACGGTAGCGCACTCTTTTCACCTCCAAGAAGGTTTGCGAGCTTCTCCACCCGCTCAATGTACGCCTTTTTCGAGGCAGAAGACGGAGCTCCCCTGGTCATCGGACGGACCTTTCCGTACACCGGGCGCTCCCGGAAGGGTCGGTCGTGCTTGCCGAAGCACCAGGCGATGCCGGCGAAACTGTTCGGGTCGCGGCCATCAAGGGCGTACTTGTTGTTGAGGTAGCAGGCGGCGACGAAAGCCTCTTCAGGGTCCTTACTCCACTCAAGGATTTTCTTCCCCCAGTACATGCGGACGTAGCCGTGGATTGTGCCTGAGAGGAGGAGTTCCTTTTGTGCCGCATTCCAGAGGGGATCGTGGGTTCTTGCGTTCTCGAGTTCCTCCAGGGTGTACGTGTACGGTCGGGGGTCGTTCCGGTGCTTCCTGAGCGTTTCTTGAGCCCAGCGGGGGAGTGCGGCAAAGGAATCGTACTGGGAGTTGTAGAAGGTGAAGTTCATCGAGAGCTCCCGTCGAACGATGAGTTCCTCAAGGTAAGTTTCCTTGTGGGTTTCGGGGACCTCGGCTCTCAAGACCTCAAGGGCAATGAAGAGGGGAGAAATCTGCCCAAAGTGGAGGTAAGGGCTCATGCCCGAGAGCCCGTCCACTCCCGGGTCGTTTCGGGAAAAGGCATAAGTAGAGAGTTTTCCTTCTATGAATTCCCTGAGCCTCTCTTTTGCCCTTTCGGTACCACCTTGCTTGAAGCGCACCGGGGGAATGGATTCGGTACGAAGAGAAGACAGGATGTGTTCAGGCTGGGAGAGGTCTAAGGCGTCGAAGGGCTTGGGGAGAGAAAGAGATGGAAAGTGGAGAGGGTTTTCCTGGAGAGGGGTGAGAAAACGAGAAAGGCGCTTTCGGAGTGCAGGTCGGAGAATTCGGGCGCTATAGGCCTCGCGAGGGAGGGCAAGGGAAACGGGAACGATGACGTCGCTTTCGACTGCCACAAGAGCGCAGGGGAGAACTTCCGCCACCTTTTGCCGCCATTCTCTTTGGATTCGCAGGTACCCATAGTCGGTCACCACAAGGGCTGCTTCCTTGGAGAAACGAAGGACTCCTTCGCAAGGGTCACCATGAATGGCTATCATTTGGATTCCTCGTCTGGAGAGCTTTGCCTCGGTTTCCCTGAGTCCTTCAAGGAGGAAACGGAAATGACGTGAATTTGCCTCGGGGAAAGATTCGGTGAGTCCGAAAAAGGCAAGGAGGGGTTTCTTAAGCTCGTTGGCCCAAAAAATCGCATACTCTAAGGCGTGGTTCCACTCGGCTCGCTGCGATGCCTGCATCCAGTAGAGGACGAAAGTACCGTTTTGTCGGATTGGTCCGGCAGGAATCTCGTGGATACGTTCTCTCTCAACCACGTCATTCAGTCGACACAAGGGCCGATTTCACCCGGACTCCGGGGATTTTCCCTAAGCGTCCGGTCAGGGCTCCAAGGGTGTCGGTGTCACCATCGACAATGAGGGCGATAACGGAGATATTCCGTTCCCGGTAGGGAATGCCCATGCGGCCAATGATGATGTCTCCGAATTCTCCCAGGATTTCGTTCACCCGTTCAGCCTGCTTCTCCCGGTCGGTGACGATGATGCCGATGACCCCAACCCTATTTTTCCCTTCCTTGGGCAATGCGCACATTGGCTTTCCTGAGAACCTCCCGAAGGTCCTGAAAGATGTTGAACCAGCGTTCGACCTCTTTCTCAAGTTCCCGCACCGGTTCGAAGGTCGATTCCACCCGGAATGTCCGGGTAAAGGCTTCCTCGGGGCTTTTGTACACTCCGCTCCCGATGCCGGCAAGGAGGGCTGCGCCCTGGCAACTCCCCTCTTTTTCCTTTGGGACGATGATAGAACGCTTGAGGAACGTCGCCTTGAGGCGCATCCAGGCCCGATTTTTGACACCCCCACCGACGTTCACCGCTTGGGTTACGTTGTAGGAGAGCTCTCTTTCCATTCGTTCCCAGATTGTCCGGTACTCGGCGCAGAGACCCAAGAGCACCGCTTGAAGGAAATCTTCTCGTTTCGTTTCCCCCGAAAGGTTCAGAAGGGCTCCTTTGGCTTCTTCGTACTCCCCACCGAGAAGGTATGGGAAGAAGAAGGGGGTGTTCCGGTCAGGGAAAAGGGAGAGGTCATCGAAGCGATCGTACGACTCCCCAAGGATTCGGAGCACCCAGTCGACGGCGTAACCCCCGCTGTAGATGCCCCCCATGGCGTAGTAGAGGGGGAAGACAACGTGGTGCCCAAAGGAGAAGGGTTTCCCGGCTCTTGTGTCTGGGAAAGAGGGGACACTCTCTAAGGGAACCATGAGGGACTCGGTTGTTCCGGTGGAGATGAGTCCCCATCCTCTCTGGAAAACACCGCTTGCCAGGGCAGCGCAGGGATGGTCGTGTCCCCCGGTGACCACAAGGACATCCGGAGAGAGACCACAGGATTGGGCAGCCTTTTCTCTTATCCGCCCCAGGGGAATTCCAGAAGGCATAAGGGGAGCAAGTTGCCCTTCTTCTACCCCCGCTACCTCGAGGAGCTTCGGGGACCAGGTGCGATTGCGCTGGTCAAAGAGCATGGTCCGGGAGGCGAGGGAGTAGTCGAAGGATAAAACCCCGCTCAGGGCAAAGAGGACAAACCCTGACATTGAAGTGAAGAAGCGCACCTTGTGGAAGATTTCTGGTTCATGGCGGCGGTGCCAGAGGAGCTTGTAGAGGGAGTACTTGTGGTGGGGGGAAAGACCTGTGGTTTCGTACACGAAGGCAGGGTCAAGAGGAACGCTCTCGGCTTCCTCTTTGGTCCGCTCATCGTACCAGGGAATACACCGGGTGATGGGGTCCCCCTTTTCGTCAAGCCCTACCATGACCTCGGCAAAGCTTGAAACGCTGAGGGCGGCAATCCCCTTTCGGATGCGTTCTGGAAAACCGGAAATGGCTTCACAGAGAGTGGTGAGGAGTTCTCCTGCGTCGTAGTACGGACCGTGGGAGTCGGAAAAAGGGGGTGTGGAAAAGCTCTTTTCCGAGAGCCCGTTCCCTTCTTCATCGTAGACCTTGAGTTTGGTGTTCGTCGTGCCAATATCGATGCCCAAAAGGAGAGGCATCACCCTTTCACCTCAAGGAGGGCCATTCGTTCCCCCACTCGAACAATGCAGCGGGTGGGGCATTTCTCGATGCAGAGCCCGCAGAGA
>JACIZN010000119.1 GCA_014359405.1 Candidatus Caldatribacterium sp. | reverse complement strand
CTTACCCAGCCCGTGCGCTACCTCAAAGGTGTTGGCCCGAACCTTGAGAAGAAGCTCCATCGCCTTGGCATAGCTACCGTTGAGGACCTCCTCTTTTTCTTTCCCCGGGCGTATCGCGATCGAGGGGAAATAAAGCCAATTCAAAAACTTCAAGGCGTGGGCATTGAGACCATTGTTGCAAGGGTAATGCAGCATCGAATGGAGCGAACCCGTCGGGGACCTCTCCTCAAGGTGGTCTTGAGCGATGGCACAGGAGAAGCCCATCTTGTGTGCTTTAATCGGAACTACCTTGCCCAGGTCCTCCGGAAGGGCGCTTGGGTTTGCGTTTCGGGGAATTTTCGACGTGCTTTTGGAACTTGGGAAACGGCAAATTTCGACTACGAACTGGGAAAGCCTGCTGCAGGGGATTTCGAACGTATTGTTCCGGTGTACTCCCTTACTGAGGGTCTGAGCCCCAAGAAACTCCGGGGGATTATCCTTTCTGCCCTTGAGTCCTGTCTCCACGAGGTTCCGGAAATCCTTCCCTCCTCAGTTCGGGAGCGTCTTGGTCTTCTCTCAAAGCGCGAGGCGATCCGGGAACTCCATGTACCTGTGAATTCTTCTTTGGATGAACTTGAGTCCCGGAGAAGCCCCGCGCACCGTACCTTAATCTTTGAGGAGTTCCTTCTCTTTGCCTTGAGTCTCAAGATTCGCAAGAGAACCCTTGGGGCTGTTCAGGTGCCTCCCTGTCCTCTGGAGTCCCCTCTGGTTGAGAGATTCATCCAAACTCTGCCCTTTTCCCTCACTGAGGCTCAGAAGCGAGTGTGTGCCGAGATCGCTCGGGACCTTGCCAGTGGAAGAGTCATGAATCGCCTCGTACAGGGAGATGTGGGTTCTGGAAAGACTCTCGTGGCCATTATCAGTGCCTTGAGGGTTGTTGACACTGGCCGCCAGGTTGCCTTCATGGTCCCAACAGAGATTCTTGCCGAGCAGCACTACTCTCGTTTCCGTGAGCCTTTGGCTGCGCTTGGGGTTCGAGTGGGGCTTCTCAAAGGAGGAAACAGTAAAGAGAAACGGTTGCTCCTTGAGGCTATACGGAAAAAGGAAGTGGATATCGTTATTGGTACCCATGCCCTCATTGAGGAGAAGGTGGCCTTTGCAGATCTTGGCCTTGTTATTGTTGATGAGCAGCACCGCTTCGGGGTGCTCCAGAGAGCAAAGCTCAAAGAGAAGGCCACGGTTCCCCATACCCTCGTGATGACCGCAACACCTATCCCAAGGACTCTTGCCTTAACGCTCTATGGGGATCTCGATGTCTCCATTGTTGACGAGAAGCCCGCAGGACGAAAACCCACCCGGACGCTCTGTTTTTCCCTTGAAGAGCGTTTCAAGGCATACAATCGGGTACGGAAGCTCCTCAAGGAGGGTCGGCAAGCCTATGTGGTGTGTCCGGCAATTGAGGAGAGCGATGAGGAAATTGCGAATGTCCAGGAGGTTTTCGAGGAGCTTAAAGAAAAGTGGCTTTCGGGGTTCCGGATTGAGGTGATTCACGGGAAACTCCCCTCCAAGGAGAAAGAGGACATTATGCGCCGCTTTTCCCAGGGCGACATCGATGTCCTTGTGGCCACTTCAGTCATTGAGGTGGGAATCGATGTCCCAAGGGCGAGCGTCATGGTTGTGGAGAACGCGGAACGCTTTGGTCTTGCCCAGCTCCACCAGCTCCGAGGAAGGATAGGGAGGGGAAGCGAAGAAGGGGTATGCATTCTCCTCGCGGCGCTCCATGGGGAAGAGGCGCGAAGGCGTATGGCCGTGATTACGGCAACGGATGATGGCTTTCGAATTGCCGAAGAGGATCTCCGTCTCCGTGGGCCTGGGGAGTTCTATGGCGTGCGCCAGCACGGGGTGCCGGAATTCCACATCGCCGATCCTTTTTCAGATTGGTTGCTCCTTGAGGAGGCGCACCGGGAAGCAGAACGAATTCTTGCCGAGGATCCCCTGCTTGAGAGCTCTGAGTACCGTCCTCTGCGGGTGGAAATAGAACGACGCTTCGGACGTTACCTTGCTTTTGGGGAGGTTGGTTGAGTGGGGTACATTCACATTGTTGGGGGTGAGAGGAAGGGGAGAAAGATTGTTGTCCCTTCCGGAGGCGATGTTCGCCCTATCCAGGGAGTTGTACGAAAGGCGCTTTTTGAGATTCTCAGAGAAGACCTTCCGGGAAGCGTGGTGTACGATATCTTTGCAGGAAGTGGTTCCTTAGGCCTTGAAGCCCTAAGCCGTGGGGCGAGGAAGGCGTACTTCATCGAAGGAGACCCCAAAGTATGCCAGGTCCTTCGGCGAAACATTGCGCTCTGCGGGTATGAAGATAGAGCAGGAATCGTACGCCTTGACTTCTTGCAGACTAAGAGATTCCCAGAACATCTCGAGAGACCCGATATTGTTTTTCTCGACCCTCCCTTCACTTACGACATTTCCCAGGTTCTTGAAAAGTTGTATAATTTCAGAGTTGTCATAGGTGATGCTCTTGTGGTGCTCCGGTGTTCCCGGAGTAGCTGGCGGGGGCAGAATTTCTCCTTTTTTGAACTCTTGGATGTCCGAAGGTATGGGAAGAGTGTACTCCTTTTTGGGAGGTTAAAGTCCATAGAGACGGAGGGACCCCAGTGATAACGGCCATTTATCCGGGGAGCTTCGATCCCATAACGAACGGTCACCTGGACATCATCAATCGGGCACGAAAGATTTTCGATCGCCTCATCGTGGCGGTACTTCGGAATCCGAATAAAGTCCCTCTTTTCACCGTCGAGGAACGAAAACTCATGATTGAGGAGGCAGTACGTGACTTCCCAAACGTGGAAGTGGAAGTTTTCGACGGGCTTCTTGTCCACTTTGCTCACTCGAAGGGATGCCGGGTGATACTCCGGGGACTGCGGGCCATTTCCGACTATGAATACGAGACGCAAATTGCCCTGACGAATCGCAAAATGGCTCCGGAAATCGAGACCATTTTTCTTCCTACGAGTACTGAGTACTCTTACCTCAATTCCACCGTGGTGAAAGAAATCGCTCGCTTTGGGGGGTGCGTTCGGGATCTCGTTCCCCCTGGGGTAGAGCGACGACTTCGCGAGAAATTCGGTTCACAAATGGCTGGAAGGAGCTGAAGAATCATGGACATTCTTGCGCGTATCCGCGAAAGGGCCCGGGACCTTGGGAAACGGGTGGTGCTTCCTGAGGGAAGTGACGAACGGGTGCTCCAGGCAGCAAGTATGGCAACGAAGGAGAAAATCGCTTCCATAGTGCTCCTTGGGGATGAGGAAGAAATTCTCAAGAAGGCGAAATCCATAGGTGTGAATCTTGAGGGCGTGGAGATTCGAAATCCCCTGAGGGATTCGAAGCGATCCGTGTACGTTCAGTCGCTCTTTGAGCTTCGCCGAGAAAAAGGAGTAACGCTTGAGAAGGCCGAAGAGCTCCTCAGAAACTCCATGTACTACGCTTGCATGATGCTCTACCACGGTGAGGTTGACGGAGTGGTAGGAGGAGCGGTGTTCACGAGTCCTGACGTGATTCGACCAGCGCTCCAGATTATTAAAACTGCTCCGGGGATAAAACTTGCCTCGAGTTGCTTCCTCATGGTCTTTCCAAACAGTCAGTACGGTGAGAATGGGGTATTCCTTTTTGCCGACTGTGGTTTCAATCCTGATCCAAACGCTGAAGAGCTTGCCCACATCGCTATCACCACTTCCCGAACCTTCCGTCTCTTGGTAGGGGGGGAACCAAGGGTTGCAATGCTCTCTTTCTCGACGAAAGGGAGCGCAAAGCACGCCCGGGTGGATAAGGTGGTCGAAGCAACCCGTATTGCCCGAAATCTTGCCCCGGATCTCCTCATCGATGGGGAACTCCAGGGGGACGCAGCTTTGGTGCCGGAGGTAGGAATGCGAAAGGCTCCAGGAAGCCCTGTGGCAGGGAGAGCAAACGTCCTCATTTTCCCGGATCTCGATGCAGGGAACATCTGCTACAAGCTCACCGAGCGCCTTGCGGGGGGAAGGGCTATCGGGCCAATTCTCCAGGGGCTTGCAAAACCGGTAAACGACCTTTCTCGGGGGTGCAAGGCAGAGGACATTGTGGACCAAATCGCGGTCACTGTTCTCCAAACCCAGTTCTGAATCCTCAAAATTTTCAAAAAGGGGATGGTGTCCTTGAATATCCTTGTAGTGAATTGCGGGAGTTCAACCGTTAAGTACCAGCTCTTCCGGATGGAGGATGAGAACCGTTACGAAGTTATGGCGAAGGGCATTGTGGAGCGTATTGGAATTCCTGGATCCCGGCTTGAGCACCACTCTGCTTCAGGAGATTTCGTCGATGAACAGGCTGTGCCGAATCACCGTGTCGCCCTTGAGCTTGTCATCAAAGCGCTCACTTCTGGGAAAGCCAGTGTTCTCTCGAGCGTTCGAGAAATCGACGCAGTGGGACACCGTGTCGTCCATGGAGGGGAAAGGTTCACCGGTTCCGTGCTCATTACTGAAGAAGTGCTTGAGGCTGTTCGGCTCTGTGCAGATCTTGCCCCCCTCCACAATCCTCCTAATATTCTCGGTATCGAGGCCTGTCAGGAACTCATGCCGGGAGTCCCCCAGGTAGCGGTCTTTGACACTGCTTTTCATGGAACGCTTCCCGAATACGCCTACATCTATGCCATTCCCTACGAGTACTACGAGAAGTACCGCATCCGAAGGTATGGTTTCCATGGAACCTCCCACCGGTATGTGGCAGAGAGAGCGGCGAAAATGATGGGACGAGAGCTTGGGGAACTTCGGCTCATCACCTGTCATATGGGAAGCGGGGTGAGCTTTGCGGCCATTCTCCATGGAAAATCCATCGACACCTCCATGGGATTTACGCCGCTTGAGGGTCTTGTCATGGGGACCCGCTGTGGGGATATCGACCCGGCCATCATCTTCTTCCTCATGGAGAAGGAAGGCCTTTCAGCAAAAGAGGTTGAGGAAATACTCAACAAGAAGAGCGGAGTTTTGGGGATTTCGGGAATAAGCAGTGATACTCGGGACATCGAGGACGCCGCTCCGCACAACCACAGAGCACGCCTCACCCTTGAAATTATTGCTTACCGAGCCAAGAAGTACATTGGCGCGTACTACGCTATCCTTGGAGGTCTTGATGGACTCGTGTTCACGGCTGGGATTGGAGAGAACTCCTCCTACATTCGGAAGTCCATTTGTTCTGGTCTTGAGCACCTTGGGATTTTCATTGATGATGAGAGGAATACGGTGCGGAGGAGAGAGGCATTCATCAGTAGGGATGATTCACCGGTAAAGGTGATGGTCATCCC
>JACIZN010000118.1 GCA_014359405.1 Candidatus Caldatribacterium sp. | reverse complement strand
CTCCTGAGGAAGTTCGCAGAGACCCTCGGGTCATTGAAGCCTACTTGGGGACGGGTGATCTCGCTGCTTAGGCTCGAAAAGGTTACGGTAAGGTACGGTGTCATTCCGGCGGTACAGGAACTCGATCTTGAGGTTCGGGAGGGACAGATTGTGGCTCTCCTTGGAGCTAACGGAGCGGGAAAGACTACCACCCTCAAAACGGTGGTGGGGGTCCTTCAGCCCGCAAAGGGCCGGATTTTTTACAACGGAAGAGATGTCACCACCCTTTCTGCACCGCAGCGGGTCCGCATGGGGATTTGCCTCGTTCCCGAGGGAAGGGGGATTTTCAATCGCCTTACGGTTCGGGAAAACCTTCTTCTGGGAGCGTACCACAGGAATGACCAGGAAGAAATACTCAGAGATCTTGAGGAAGTGTACCGTCTTTTCCCTCGCTTGAAAGAAAGAGAAAATCAGATTGCCGGGACCCTAAGCGGTGGAGAACAGCAGATGCTGGCCATAGGACGGGGTCTCATGTCAAGGCCCAAGCTCATGCTCCTTGACGAGCCCTCTCTTGGTCTTGCTCCCCTCATCGTCCGGGAACTCTACGCCCTCATTCAGAACATTCGGGGAAAGGGTGTCACGATTCTCCTTGTAGAGCAGAGTGCTCCCATGGCGATGAGTGTTGCTGACTACGTCTACGTTCTGGAAACAGGAGTGGTGAAAATTTCCGGTACTCCCAAGGAAGTAAAATCCCTTGAAGAGGTAAAAAAGGTCTACCTGGGAGGATAGGCATGTTCTCACTCTCGTACTTCCTGCAGCAGAGCATGAACGGTGTGATTCTTGGGTGCATCTATGCCCTCCTTGCCCTGGGAATGACGGTGGTGTATGGGATTCTCCGACTCATTAATTTCGCCCATGGAGCCCTCATTACCTTGGGAGCATTCTTCATCTATTTCGTCTTCTTTCGGCTTGGCTTTCCTTTTGTGGCTTCGGTTTTCCTTGTCCTTGGGTTTGGGGGACTCATGGGGCTTGTCCTTGATTTTGTGGCCTACCGAAAGCTGAGAGGCGGACCAGAGGTTGCCCTGCTCATCACATCCCTTGGTTTCTACACGTTCATCGAAAACTTCACGAAACTCCTCGTATCCCCTCAACCGTACGCTTTCAAAACGCCGGCTTTTCTTGCTACTCTCTACCGAACTCCCTTTTTGACTTTCCGAACGGTGGATATTTTCATTATCCTGTCTTCTCTTCTCATTATGGTGGCCTTCCATCTTTTCGTGAAACGGACGAAAATGGGCATCGCCATGCGGGCTACCGCCGAAAACCTTGAAGTTGCTAACCTCATGGGGATAGAGGTGAACCGGGTCATTTCGGTTGCCTTTATCCTGGGGTCGGCCATTGCCGCTTTTACGGGATTCCTCTGGGGAGCAAAGTACGGCCAGATCTCCTACGATATGGGTTTTTTAACCGGAGTGAAGGCGTTCGTTGCCGTAGTGGTCGGGGGAGTGGGGAGTATTCCCGGGGCTATGCTTGGGGGTTTTGTCCTTGGGCTTGCTGAAGTGCTTTCCATTGCCTTTTTGCCCACTCGTTTCGCAGAGTACCGTGATGGAATTGTCTTTGCCATTCTCATTCTTGTTCTTCTTGTCCGTCCCTCGGGGATTATGGGAATGAGGGAAGAGGTGCGGGTATGAAAAAGGAGCTCTGGTTCATCGTTGGAGGACTTATCCTTTTTGGAGCCCTTTTTGTGGCTGAGCGTACTCTGAACCGGTACATTCTGCATATCCTCATTCTCATGGGGATTTACTCCATTGCCACCGTAAGCCTTAACCTCACGAATGGGTATACGGGGCTTTTCTCCCTGGGACATGCGGCCTTCATGGCCATTGGTGCGTATGCTTCTACGCTCTTAACCTTTCCTGTACCCCTGCGTGAAGCGTACGAGCTTCCTCGTCTTCCGTGGTTCCTTGGGGGACCGAATGCTGCCTGGCCCTTTTTTCCAGCCCTTCTTGTGGGGGGACTGCTGGCAAGCTGTGCCGCCCTCCTTGTGGGTGCTCCGGTCCTGCGCCTTCGGGGGCCAAAACCTTGAAGAGCATTACCCGGGGACCTATGGGCATAAGCGCCATTCCCCTCTACACGAACCTGTACTGGACGTTTCTTTGGCTTCTTGTCACGGTGTACGTTGTGTGGAGAATCGTGAATTCCCGTTTTGGCAGAGCAATGATGGCCATTCGAGATGACGAGACAGCAGCCCAGGTTCTGGGTATTTATCCGATGAAGTACAAGCTCTTTTCGTTTGCGGTGGGAGCATTTTTCGCAGGGGTGGCTGGAGGGCTGTACGCCCATTTCACCAAAGCTATTCGTCCTTTTGAATTTTCCTTTGCCATGACCTTTCAGATTGTCGTTATGCTCATCGTCGGCGGCATGGGAACAATGAGTGGACCAATTGTCGGGGCGGTGCTCCTTCTTACCCTCCGGTACGCACTGAAGCCCCTTGAGGAGCACCTGAAGCTCTATGGATTCATTGAACTCGTGTACGCGTTGCTCCTTATCGTGGTCATGCTCTGGAAGCCGGAGGGCCTCATGGGGAAACGAAGAGGTGTTTCAAGAGGGAGAAAGGAGGAAAAAGCATGGGCCGAGTTTTCCATCCCGAGATGACCTATGTGGACTTCAAGGAAGGAAATTTTGACAAGGCTATTGTAGCAGTGGGTTCGAGTGAAAATCACGGGTTCCATTTACCTTTTGGAACGGATACCCTTGTGGCTCAGGCCATTGCCCTTGAGGTGGCAAAGAGAGTTCCAAGAATGCTTGTCCTTCCCCCTCTCTACTACGGTGTGAGTTTCCACTACGATGCCTTTCCTTTCACGTTGACTCTCCGGCCGGAAGTCATGGTGGAGGTCCTTAAAGACGTTTTGACCTCCTGCATAAAGCAGGGGATTTCCCGTATCTTCATCATCAACGGCCACGATGGGAATATTGCGCCTATCGAAATTGCTGCTCGGTCCGTGAAGGTGGAATACCCGCAGGCCTTCCTGGCCTGTCTTCCTGCCTGGTGGGTTACAGCAGGAGAACTTCTTCCTCCGGGAACCTTTGAAGTATGGGGAGGACTTGGACACGCAGGGGAAGGCGAAACCTCTATCGTTCTCTACCTCTTTCCTGAGCTCTGCCGCATGGACGAGGCTCGAGGTGTGGTTCCGGATCTCCCGGAAGGACTTGAGATTAAGTGGCGGTTTGAGGAGCTCACGCCGTATGGAGCAACAGGGGACCCCAAAAAAGGAACAAGGGAAAAAGGAGAAAAGATGTTCCAGGCCCTTGTCGACTACGTTGTGCGCTTCATTGAAGAGATGGAGAAACGAGGGTGGAAGTATGGTGAGAAATCCCGTGTTTGAACGAGGATGGACGGCAGATCCGCTTCCCTGGGCTTCTATCGAAAACATTGACTGGTGGGAAGGAAAAGATGTTGAGCTCCGGGGATGGCTTGCGAACCGGCGTTCCAGCGGGAAGATTGTCTTCCTCATCATTCGGGACGGAACCGGATTCATTCAGGCCACCGTTGCCCTGAACGAGGTCTTTTCCCGGGAGGACTTGAAGTTTCTTGAGCGCCTTCCCTTTGAATCCGCTCTTCTTGTGCGTGGAAGGGTGAAACGGGAACCCCGTGCGCCTTTCTGCGGATATGAGCTTGAAGTCCAGGGCGTGAAGGTTCTTTCCCTTGCCCAGGAGGACTACCCGATTCAGAAGAAAGAGCACTCCGTGGAGTTCCTCATGGAACACCGGCATCTCTGGCTCCGCTCTCGGCGACAGAATGCCATCCTCAGAATCCGCAACACCGTTATCATGGGAATTCACGAGTTCCTCCAGAAAGAAGGGTTCACCCTTATCGATCCCCCAATTCTCACCCCCGCTGCTTGTGAGGGAACAACAACACTCTTTGAGCTTGAGTACTTTGACCTTGGAAAGGCTTACCTCTCCCAGAGCGGACAGCTCTACATGGAGGCAGCCTGCATGGCCTTTGGGAAAGTCTACTGCCTTGCTCCGGCTTTTCGAGCGGAAAAATCCAAGACCCGCCGTCATCTCACCGAGTTCTGGATGGTTGAGCCCGAGGCAGCTTTCTTCACCTTTGAGGACAACCTGAAACTTCAGGAGCGGCTTGTTTCTTTTGTCGTTCAGAAGGTCCTTGCCGAGTGTTCCCGAGAGCTTGAGATCCTTGAGCGGGATACGGAACCCTTGAAGAGAGTCGTTCCGCCCTTCCCCCGCATTTCGTACTCTGAAGCGGTGGAACTCCTCAAGAAGAAGGGATTTCCCACGGAGTGGGGCGATGATTTTGGTGGCGACGAAGAGACAGCCATTTCCGAGGAGTTTGATCGCCCCGTTTTCATCCATCACTATCCCAAGGCCATAAAGGCCTTTTACATGCAGCCGGATCCCGAGAATCCCGAGCTTGTCCTCAACGATGACCTCATAGCACCAGAGGGGTACGGAGAAATTATTGGTGGTAGCGAGCGCATTCACGACCTTGCCCTTCTTGAGGAACGCCTTCGGGAGCACAACCTCCCCCGAGAAGCCTTTGAGTGGTACCTTGATCTCCGCCGGTTTGGAACCTGTCCCCATTCTGGGTTTGGCCTTGGCATTGAGCGAACCGTTGCATGGATCTGTGGTATCCACCACATTCGGGAGACCATTCCCTTCCCTCGTCAGATTTACCGGATTTACCCGTAGTTTTTATATGGGTTTCCTGTCCCGGTTCACACAGATCTGCAACAGGTAGGGTAGACAAAAAAGAAGAGAGGCCTGTATCCTAACTCCAAAGAGTGAAAAGACAGAGAAAGGAGGCCTCTCTTCCCATGGCAAAGAGTAGCACAAGAGGGACAGAAACTATCCCGCTTCTCCGGTTCCTCACTCCACCTTGAGTCCCTCTTTGGGTATGCCTCTTTGGCAAAGCTTGCCAAGATCCATGGACTCTCCAAGAAAGCCAAGATCCGCCTTGAGGTCCTGGACTTTGCCAGGAACCACCCTGTTGCTGTCACCTGCAGGAGGTATGGCATTGCCCGGAGCACCTACTACCGCTGGAAGAGAAGTTCAACCCCAGGAACTTGAAAAGCCTTGAGGACCGCTCCAGAAGACCTAAGAAGGTCCGCAAACCCAAGTGGACCCCAGAACTCCTCAAGCGGATTCAAGAGCTCAAAGAGACCTATCCCTTCCTGGGGAAGGAGAAGCTCACCCTCTTCCTCAAAAGAGAGGGTTTTGAGGTCTCCTCTTCCACCGTAGGGAGGATCCTCTGGTACTTGAGAAGACGAGGAGTCCTCAGGGAAGCAAGAGTCCAGAAAGTCCAGGTGAAAAAGAGTG
>JACIZN010000117.1 GCA_014359405.1 Candidatus Caldatribacterium sp. | reverse complement strand
GCCCGTACACCTTCTGGTAGTACTCGAGGTACTCCCCTGTGATCACGCTCTCCACCCAGTCGCCGTTGTCCAGGTACCACTCTACAGTTCGGCGGAGTCCCTCTTCGAAGCTCACTTTCGGTTCCCAGCCGAGTTCCTCTTTGATTTTCCTGCAGTCGAGGGCGTAGCGGAGGTCATGGGCTGCACCTCGAGGGTCCCTGATGAAGGTGATGAGGGAATGGAGTGGGCGATGAAGGGCAGGTGGGTTGAGCTCTTCAAGGATATTGCAAATCATCTGGACGACTTCGAGGTTCTTTTTCTCGCAGCCGCCACCGATGTTGTAGATTTCACCTGCACGGCCCCTCTGGAGCACAAGGTCTATGGCTTTGCAGTTGTCCTCAACGTAGAGCCAGTCGCGGATGTTTTCTCCCCTGCCGTAAACGGGAAGGGGCATCCCCTGGAGGGCGTTGCGAATCATGAGGGGGATGAGCTTTTCGGGGAACTGGTAGGGACCGTAGTTGTTGGAACTCCTTGTGATGGCCACGGGGACGCCGTAAGCCTTGTAGTAGGCCCGGCAGAGAAGGTCAGCAGAGGCTTTACTCGCAGCATAGGGAGAATTGGGCCTGAGAGGTGATTCCTCGCTGAAGGGCGGGTCATCTGGGTCGAGGCTACCGTACACTTCGTCGGTGGAAATCTGGAGGAATTTCTCCACTCCGTGTGCTCGAGCCGCCTCAAGGAGGACCTGGGTGCCCTTGACGTTTGTTTCGATGAACGGCGCAGGGTCTAAAATGCTCCTGTCAACGTGGGATTCGGCGGCAAAATTCACCACGGCGGTGAATTTTTCTTCGGCAAAGAGTGCATGCACGAGATTCCGGTCGGCAATATCGCCCTTTACGAACCTGTACCGTGGGTTCCCCTCGACGTCCTTGAGATTCTTGAGGTTACCCGCATAGGTCAGCTTGTCGAGATTCACGATTTCCCAATCCGGGTGCACCTTGAGTACGTAGCGGATGAAGTTGCTCCCGATGAAGCCGCATCCTCCGGTAACAAGGAGTTTCATTCTCCACCTCCTCCGCTGTAGGTGAACCTGTTCACCGCTTTCTCAAGAGGGGGCCAGCGCGCATCCTTTGGGGAAACTATGGGATTTTCGATGGGCCATGTGATGCCGATTTCCGGGTCGTTCCAGATGATTCCTGCTTCACATTCGGGGGCGTACTCTTCGGTTACCTTGTAGACGACTTCAGCTACATCACTGAGGACGCAGAAACCATGGGCAAAGCCTGCAGGGATGTAGAGCATTTTCCTGTTTTCGGCCGAGAGTTTTACCCCCACCCACCGGCCGTAGGTTGGTGAGCCTTTGCGGATGTCCACGGCCACATCGAAAATTTCTCCCACAACGACCCGAACGAGCTTCCCCTGGGCTTTGGGGGGATTCTGGTAGTGGAGGCCCCGCAGGACTCCCCGCACGGAGCGGGAGTGGTTGTCCTGGACGAAATTCTCCTTGATGCCAAAGGCAGCAAAAGTAGAGTACCGATAGGTCTCCATGAAGAAACCCCGCTCGTCGTGGAAGACCTGAGGCTCAATCAGGATGACCTCTGGAATCTCGAGTCTTTCAAAGCGGAAGGGCATCAGAGGAGTACCTCCGCATCATCCCCGACCATGAGGCGCAGTGCCCTGGTGTTCTCTCTCCCTCTTGCGACGACAGTGTTCTTTCCGATGACGCTGTCTTCGAGCCTTTCGACACCGATGATTTTGGCACCGTCAAGGATAACCGAGTGCTCTAAGGCTGAATTCTCTATGAGGCAGTTCTTTCCGATACTCGTGTAGGGACCGATGAAGGAGTTCTCGATTACGGTGTTTTCCCCAATCACCACGGGACCCCGGACAGTGCTTTTCCTCACCCGGACACCTTTAGAGAGGGAGACTCGTCCCACCACCTTGCTTTCAGGGTCAATTTCTCCCTCGAGGTTTTCCCTCACGAATTCGTCGAGAATCACGCGGTTTGCCTCAAGAAGGTCGTCTTTTTTCCCGGTATCGAGCCACCAGCGCCTGAGGATGTGGCTTTTTACGCTTTTGCCTTTCTCAAGGAGCTTTTGAATTGCATCGGTAATCTCAAGTTCCCCTCGCCAGGAGGGTTTGATTTCTGCAATGGCTTCGTGGATGGCGGGTGCAAAGAGGTAAACGCCCACAAGGGCAAGGTTCGATGGGGGTTCTTTGGGTTTCTCAACAAGGAAACGCACGTTCCCGTTTTCGTCCACCGCTGCGACTCCGAACATCCTGGGGTCCTCAACCTCTTTCAGAAGAATCATGGCCTCCACTTGACTCTGCTTGAACTCTTCCACGAAGGGGACAATGCTCTCTCCAATCAAGTTGTCCCCAAGGTACATCAGGAAGGGTTCGTCTCCGAGGAACTCCCGGGCGGTTTTCACAGCATGGGCAAGACCCCTGGGCTCTTCCTGAAGGATGAAGGTGAAGCGAAATCCCCAGGGGTTGGCAGCAAGGGCCTCTTTCACCTGCTGTCCGGTCTCCGGGGCGATAATCACCCCCACATCTTTTATTCCTGTACTTTTGACCTGGTCCATGACGTAGTGGATAATCGGCCGATTGGCAACGGGAACAAGCTGCTTGGGGAGGGTGTACGTCAGGGGACGGAGTCTTGTGCCCTTACCTCCGGAGAGGACTAGTGCCTTCATTCTCCACCGCCTCCTTGATTTTTCCAATTTGGGACGCAAGGGACTCCTCCCAGTGGGGCATCACGTCAAGGCCCTGGACCTTGAGCAGGAAGTTCTCCAAGGTGGAGTCGGCAGGGCGCCTTGCGGGTGTGGGGAATTCGGCACTTGTTACTGGGACGACTCTTGCAGGAATTCCGGCAAGGCGGAGTATCTCTCTTGCAAACTCATAACGGGTGCAGCTCCCCTGGGAGGTGCAGTGGTAAAGGCCGTAGCAATCCGTCTCGATGAGCACTTTGATCTCGTGGGCAACATCCCCCACGAAGGTGGGAGTTCCCCGCTGGTCGTTCACCACGCGTATTTCTTCTCTTTCCTGGGCAAGCCTGAGTATCGTTTTGACGAAATTTTTCCCCCGGGAACCGTAGAGCCAGGCCACTCGGAGGATGAAGGAGCGAGGGTTTTGCTCTCGCACCATCTGTTCTCCAAGGAGTTTCGAAAGACCATAGACGTTCAGGGGATTTGGAGGATCGTACTCAAGGTAGGGAGTGCCCTTGCATCCGTCAAAGACGTAATCGGTGCTTATGTGCACAAGTTTGGCACCCACTTCCCTTGCCGCCACCGCCACATTCCGGGCTCCAATGGCGTTCACAAGGAAGGCTTTCTCTCTATTGCCCTCGCATCCGTCTACATCGGTGTACGCCGCGGCGTTCACTATGACCTGGGGTGAAATGCTCTAGACAAAAGGAAGGAGTTGCGACAGGTCCGTGACATCCGCTTCATTTCGTGTGGCGGGAATGACCTCGTGTTCCCCCTGCAGAACGCGCACCACTTCTGAGCCGAGCTGTCCACCGGCTCCGATGACAA
Organism: Candidatus Caldatribacterium sp.; assembly: GCA_014359405.1. Taxonomy (NCBI): domain Bacteria; kingdom Pseudomonadati; phylum Atribacterota; class Atribacteria; order Atribacterales; family Candidatus Caldatribacteriaceae; genus Candidatus Caldatribacterium; species Candidatus Caldatribacterium oleiphilum. Next base: position 1,837 of record JACIZN010000117.1, on the reverse strand, counting down.
GGACCTTCAACAAAACCCCTCCGGGCCCTGGCTGCTTTTTGCTCATTGTACCACTTGGGGGATTTCCCTTGAAGGAGGGTCGGATACCCCTGATGGTATAATGGGATGGGGGAGAGCATGGACGAGCGCGCTCGCAGGAAAAGAGAAGAATACGTGGAACTCCTGCGGAAGTCAGCTGAAGAAGTGGTCAAAAAGCTCCGGGATAGAGTGGAGAGAATCAGTGTCTTTGGTTCTTACGCTCGAGGGAGAACTGACCTTTTCACCGATTTGGATATTCTCATAGTGATGAAGACGGATAAACCGTTTCCAGAAAGGCTGAAGGAGCTTTACTCCCTGCTTGCCCTTCCGGTGGATGCGGATATCCTCTGCTACACGCCTGAAGAATTTGAAAGGATGAAGGGAACGGGTTTCCTCAAGAAGGTGATGGAGGAAGAGATTCTGCTCTATGAGAAGAGAAGCGATTAAGCGATTGAAGAGGGAAAGCGATGGCTTAAACAGGCAACAGAAGACCTGAAATGGGCAAAAGACCTGGCCGAAAGGGGAGGCTACCACATAGCGTGTTTTTTGGCCCAGCAGGTAGGGGAGAAAGCCCTGAAGGCTTTCCTGTACGCTCAGGGAGAGGAGATAGTTATTGGCCGTTCGGTGGAGAGACTGTGCGCTTCGGCATCAAGGTTTGATGCCGGGTTTTCAGAAAAGGCAAAAAGATGGGCAGTGCTCGATGGATACTACGTACCGACGAGGTATCTGAACAGTCTCCCCGACAGCATCCCCGCAAAGGTGTACACAAAAGACGCCGCCTGCGAAGCGGTGCGGTTGGCAGAAGAAGTGGTTGAGTTCGTGAGGGAGAAGATTACCCGTTGCCTGCAGTAATTCCTGGAACGTTACCGCGAACCTGTCTTCTCGTTTGCAAAGCGATATCACGGTCCCTGAATAGAGACTGCTTCGGAGACGAAACTACGACCTCGCAGTGACCATTGCATGTGTCTTGCAGGGGTCTTTTTCCCGGTTATCGCGAGCGCCTCTTTTCCTGGTCATCGCGAGCGCAGCGAAGCGATCTCACATTCATCCCGCATTCTGGACAACGTCCTCCTTTTCCAGAGGAATTCCTTCTGGTAAGCTTTCTTCCATGGAACGCCAGTACTTCGTCTATATCATGACCAATCCCCGGAACACCGTCCTCTACACCGGGGTAACCAATGACCTGAAACGAAGGGTCTGGGAACACAAGACGAAAGTCGTTCCAGGTTTCACCGCAAAGTACAACGTGGTGAAGCTTGTGTACTTTGAAGTCTTCGACAATCCAGAAGAGGCAATTCTCTGGGAAAAGAAAATCAAAGGTGGCTCAAGGGCAAAGAAAATCGCCCTCGTCACCTCCTTCAATCCTGAGTGGAGGGACCTCTACGAGGAGCTCTGAGAGACTGCTTCGGAAGCGAAACGACGACCTCGCAGTGACCGGAAAAAGCCTTGCAAGGGCAAACCAGGGGGGTCATTGCGAACCTCGTATTTTCGTCTGGTGAAGGCAATCTCGGATTGCTTTGCTCAGGTGGCTCCTTTGGACTATCACCGCAAAGTCGTGGTCTTGTTTTTGGGAGGACGAGATCGCTTCGTCGCTTCGCTCCTCGCGATGACCGAAAAGAAAGGTCATCGCGATGACCGAAAAAAGCCCTTGCGATAACCGGAAGAGAAGATCTTCGCAGTGACCGGAAGAGGAGACCCTCGCTTTCTTTCTGACATCTCGAGGAGCCCTCCTTACTGAAATTGCTTCACAGGAAAAACTACGAGGTCCGCGATGGCCGGGAAGGGAACCGCTGAGACTTCTGACCCCCTTTTTGGCTTA
>JACIZN010000116.1 GCA_014359405.1 Candidatus Caldatribacterium sp. | reverse complement strand
AATACAAGGCCCGAAGGAGGACTGACTTTCTTTTCCACTTCCTCGTTGATGCGGGCAAAGGCATCAGGAAGGTGGGCAAGATCCCGGAAGAGCTCGTTCCTTGCCCACTCGACATCCATGCCGCCTCCGTTGATGTAGGCCATGGGGTAGTAGTACCCCTCAAGGACGGAACGGGGGAAAAGGAGGGTCTTGTAACGCACATCGGGAACGAACCGGTCCACGAAAACGGCAAAGCAGGACGCTGTCCCGGCAATATCAAAGGCAATGCCTGGCTTCACCACCCCTGCTCCTAAGGTATTCGCCGCCTGATCGCCACAACCGGCAACAATGGGAACCCCTGAGGGAAGGCCCATGGCCTTCGCCCACTCCTCCTTTAGGTAGCCTATAACCTCCCAGGGAGAGACGATACGGGGCATTTTCTCCTTCTCGATGTCAAAGATTCCGAGAATTTCCTCGTCCCATTTCTTCTCCTTGAGGTCCGCAAAACAGGAGAAGTGCATGTACGTGTAGTCGATGTACGTCTCGTCTCCCTTGAGCCCCGCGAGTTTCTGGGCTACCCAGCAGCCCGGGACGGTGAACTTCACAATACGCCGGTAGACCTCCGGGTGTTCCCTCTTCCACCAGAGAATCTTTGGGCCATGGTTGATACTCGGTCCCATGCCCGATTTGGTGATGATAAGATCTTCGGCTCTTTTTTTCATCTCCTCGGCGTACGAAGCAGAGCGAACGTCAAGCCAGGAGTCGTAGGGAGTTGCCGCCTCCCCCTCCTTATCCACCCCCATGATGCCCGCCATCTGGCCGTCGATGGCTAAGGCCACCACGTCTTTGGGATTCACCCCGCTTTTCTCCACCACTTCCTTCACCGTGCGAACGACCGACAGGAGCATCTCCTCTGGGTCCTGGGTGACGCTCCCATCCTGGCCGTAGATGATGTTTGAACTCTCCCGGGCAATAGCGAGGGCATTTCCTTCGGTATCGAAGATGCCGGTCTTTGTGGCCGTTGTCCCCAGATCGCACCCAATGAGAAAGGCCACCATCACCACTCCTTTATCTCCACCGGTTTCCCCAGGGCAAGGGACTCATGCCCCGCCCCCACGATTCGCACCACCCGAAGCCCATCTTCAAGAGAGGGCGCAGGCTCTGTGCCAGAAAGCACCGAGCGAATGAAGGCCTTGAGCTCTTCGAGGTATCCCTCCCTGAAGCGCAGGGCCCACCCTGCCTGGGTGTCCCGAACTGCCTTCTTTTCGGTTGTGTACAGGACAGGTCCCTTCCCCTCCGTTTCCCCGACCCGAATCATCCCCTTCGTCCCCAGGATTTCCATTCGGGCATCGTACGCATACCCAACGGGGCAACCGCCGTCGATGATTCCGAAAGGACCGTCAGAGAAAGCGATGGTGAGGAGGTAGTGGTCGTAGAAATCGGGGAAGGATTCCCGAGCTTCAGGAGACTTGAAGTTCTTCGCCTCCATGAACACCCGCAGGGGCCTTTTCTGGGCGAACCACAAAACGGCATCAATATCGTGGGAGGACACCTCAGCAAGCATTCCTCCACTCTTTGCCCGATCCCAGATCCAGGAAGGAGGAAGACCGGGGCCCCTCCCCGTGGACTTCACAAGGACAAGGTCTCCAATGAGTCCCTCCTGGACCATCTCAAAGGCCCGCCGAATTTCGGGATCGTACCGGCGCATGAAACCAATCTGGAACTTCACCCCTGCCTCCTCCACGGCTTTCTTCATTGCCAGGGCTTCTCCGAGGTTCTGGGCAAGGGGCTTCTCGCAGAAGATGTGCTTTTTGGCTTTCGCCGCTTTCTCGACGATATCCCGATGGGTGAACGTTAAAGAGGCAATGCACACCGCATCAAACGTTTCTTTTTCCAGAGCCTCCTCAAAGGAGGTGTAGGAGCGAACACCAAGTTCCTGCGCCGCCTCTTGGGCTTTCGCTTTATCGACGTCCACCACCGCCTTGAGCTCTCCCTCAGGGATGTAGTGCACGAGGTTCCGCCCGTGCACCATGCCTGCCCGTCCTGCTCCGACAAGGACAAAAGAGACCTTCTCCATGCTCTCCCTCCATCCTAATCGCGCATAATCCTCCTTCGCCACTGGTCGAAGACGACCACCGCAACGATCAAGAGCCCGTTCACGACCCGCTGCCAGAAAGGCTCAACGTTGAGGAGGTTGAGGCCGTTGGAAAGGACCCCCATGAGGATTGCCCCAACGAGAGTCCCAAAGACCGATCCCTTGCCCCCAAAGAGGTTCGTCCCCCCGATAACCACCGCCGCAATGGTCTGAAGCTCGAGACCCTCTGCCATGAGGGCATTTGCCGAGTTCATCCGACCCACAAGCACAAGACCCGCGAAGCCGCAGTAGAGTCCGGAAACGCCGTAGACGAGGATTTTGACGCGGTCCACGTTGATTCCGGAAGCCCGCGCCGCCTCCCGGTTCCCTCCCACTGCGTACAGCGAACGACCGAAAGTCGTACGGTTCAGGATGAACCAGGTGATGGCCACCACAAGGAGGGCAAAAACCATGGGGACCGGGACTCCTCCGATGTGACCACTCCCAAGCCACACAATGCTCTCCGGGAGGTACCCCGCGAGTTTCGTGGCCGTGAAATGGGAGGGAACGGGGAGACCCCCAGTGATGAGAAGGGCTATACCCCGAACGGCTCCAAGCATGCCCAGGGTGGCGATGAAATCAGGGATTCTCCCTTTGGCAACGATGACGCCATTTGCAAGCCCTGCGAGTGTCGCAAAGAAAAGCCCAAGGAGCGCCCCACTCGCAAAAGGCCAGCCCCAGTAGCTCATCGCCACCGCCGCAAGGCACCCTCCAAGAGCAAGAATGGAACCCACCGAGAGGTCGATACCGGCCGTGATGATCACCATGGTCTGCGCCGAAGCGGCAATGAGGACCACCGCCACCTGGCGGAAGATGTTCAGCCAGTTGCTCAGGGTGAAAAAGTACGGAGAGAGAACGGCAAAAACGGTACTCAAGGCGATGAGTCCAACAAGAGAACCACCCTTGAGGAGGAGACTGACGAAACCCCCTCCACGCCATGCGAGAACTCTATTTGACACCGTAGGCACCCCCTTCAGGAAACTCCGCTGGCTACAGCAAGGAGCATTGCCTTGTCCACTTCCTCTGTGTTCTCGAAGACACGAACAATCCGGCCATTGCGCATGACGGCAATCCGATCCGCTACCTCGAGGGCTTCCATCGGCTCAGAGGTAATGTAGAGAATTGTTAACCCCTGCTGGGCAAGACCACGGACCATCTCCCGGATTTCAAACTTTGCTCCCACATCGATTCCCCGGGTTGGTTCATCCATAATGAGGAGCTTGGGTTTCCGCGCCAACCAGCGGGCAAGGAGAACCTTCTGCTGGTTCCCTCCGCTCAGGTACAGGACTTCCCGGAGAACATTCGGGGTTTTGATACGCAGGGAACGGACGAAATCCTCGGCAAGGTTCATTTCCTCCCGGATGCGGAGGATGCCTCGCCGCGACACGAAGGAAAGAATGGCTAAGGTGATGTTCGCAAAAACAGGGAGTTCGTACACTAAGGCGTTCCGGCGGTCCTCCGGGAGGTATCCGATGCCCAGGGCAATGGCCTCCTGAGGACTGCGGGGCTGCACCATCCGATCCCCAAGGAGCATTTTTCCTTCGGCTCGCTCAAGGCCAAAAAGGCCCCTCGCAAGGGTTGTTCGCCCCGACCCCACCAGGCCAAAGAGCACGAAAACCTCGCCTTCCCGAATCCGAAGCGTAACATCCCGCACGAATCCACCCACCGAGAAGTTCTCTAAGGAAAGGGTAAGATTCCTGCCGGTGTGGTCTCCCCCGTGGGTCGCCTCCAGAGAGGCAACAGGTTTCCCCGTCAGGTACTCAAAGAGCATTCGCTCATCCAGACGGTGCGCTTCTTCGGTAACCACTTTTCGGCCATCCCGAAGGACCGTCACCCGATCGGCAATACGCAATGCCTCGTTCAGCTTATGAGAAATAAAAATGATGCCGATACCCGTCTTTTTGATTTCGGAAATGAGGTCAAAAAGGCGATTCACCTCATCCTCGCTCAGGGCCGACGTGGGCTCATCAAGAAGGAGAATGCGGACGTTCGGTCGGCTCACCGCCTTGAGAATCTCCACCATCTGCTGCTCGGCAACGCTCAAGAGGTTCACCGGAGTCCCCGGGGACTCCTCGATGCCAAAACGCTCAAGGAGGCGCCGGGTCTCGGAAAAAATCTCGTCCCAGTCAACCTGGATGCCCCTTTTCGGCCACCTTCCGAGGAATATGTTCTCGGCAATGCTCAGGTACGGCACAAGGGAGAGCTCCTGCTGCACAAGGGCAATTCCCGCACTGAGGGCATCCCGGGGAGAGAGGAAATGCACCGGTTTCCCGTCAAGGAGAATTTCTCCGCTGTCCTTGGGGATGATGCCGCTTATGATTTTCATCAGGGTGCTCTTCCCTGCACCGTTCTCCCCAAGGAGCGCGTGGACTTCCCCGGGGAGAACATCCATGCTCACCGCATCGAGTGCCCGTACCCCGGGGAAAGATTTGCTGACATTGCGAATCGAAAGAACTGGGGCCAGAGGTCCTACCATACGGTGTAGCCTCCATCAACGCTCAGGACTGCTCCGGTTGCATACCCTATCCGGGGAGAGGCAAGGAAGAGAATGGCTGCGGCGATTTCCTCGGGTTTTCCGAGCCGCCTCAGGGGACGGGATTCCTCAAGGCTTCTCCGCGCCTTCTCGGGGTCCTTTTCTTTTCGCAGCGCCTCCTCCACAAGGGGGGTATAGGTTGTCCCCGGGCATACGCAGTTCACCCGAACCCCAAAAGGTGCAAAGTCCACCGCACAGCTCTTCGTGATGGAGATAACCGCAGCCTTGGTGAGGTTGTAAATCATCTGGTTCGCAATGGCCACAAGACCTGCCTCAGAGGCAACGTTGACGATGACTCCTTCTCTTTTCTCGACCATGTGCTTCCCCACGCTCTGGGTGCAGAGGATAACGCCCTTGACGTTGACATCAACGAGTCTCTCAAAATCCTCTTCCTTGAAAGCCAGCGCATCACCCTTGGCGTAGACTCCAGCGTTATTCACAAGGATATCGATTCTCCCGAAGCGCTTCACAACTTCCTCAGTCATTGAGGCAACGCTCTCCCCACAGGCCACATCGACTTCCACAAAGAGGGCCGAGTGTCCCCGGGCGGTGAGCTCTTTCTCAAGAGCCCTGCCTCTTTCTGGATTGGCATCGGCAATGACGACCTGCGCTCCTTCCTCGGCAAAAAGACGAACCGTGGCTTCTCCTATCCCCGCTCCTCCACCGGTAACAATGGCAACTCTTCCAGAGAATCCAAGGTCCAAGGGGTCTCACTCCTTCCGGAAAAGGCCCCCCTTTCGGGGGGCCAAGCTTCATTTCTCGAGGTAGGCCTTCTTGATGGCCTCCCAGTCAATGGGTTCAA
>JACIZN010000115.1 GCA_014359405.1 Candidatus Caldatribacterium sp. | reverse complement strand
GGTCTCCGCCCTGGGGAGGGTCTCTACGTCCTGGGGTGTGGGGATGGACGGATTCTCATCTGCGCCGCCCGGGAATTTGGCGCAAGGGCAGTGGGGATAGAGCTCAACCCCTGGCTTTTCCTTCTCTCCTCGCTTCGGGTGCTTTTCCTGGGTTTGCGGCCACGAGTGCGGGTTATCTTCGGCAACATCTTCAACGTGGACCTTTCAGAAGCTGATGTCGTCACCCTTTTCCTCTTCGAGCACGTCAACGAGGCTTTAAAGGAAAAACTCCTCCGGGAGCTTAAGGAAGGAACCCGAATCGTCTCGTATGTCTGGACCTTTTCGGGCTGGGTACCAAAGGAAGTGGACCGCGAGCTCCGTCTTTTCCTCTACGTGCGGGGGGAATCAGAGCCCTCAGGGTCACGGGAATCATCCTGAGGCTCCCTGGGGACGACAACCTTACGGTAGCCAAAGAGGAAGCTATTGCAAGCAAGGCTTCCCAGTGGTCATCGAAAGGGGTGAAGCGGCACCTTCGGTGATTTCTTTTCGGCTTGAACCCATGGTCATCACAAGCTCTTTTGGTTTGTCGCTGCGAGCGCAAGCGAGGCAGTCTCTCCCCTAATCCGTTGTCGCAACTTCCCCAATCTGTCGTTGCGACTTCCCCAATCTGTCGTTGCGCCTTTCCCAATCTGTCGTCGCGAGCGCAAGCGAAGCGACCTCAAAGGTTCTGCGGAGAGACTGCTTCGGAAGCGAGACTACGACCTCGCAGTGACCCCTCTTGTTTGTTCTTGTGAGGATGTTCTTCCCGATTGTTGCGGGGATGTTCTTCCCGATCGTTGCGCGAAAATCCCCCCCGGTTCTTGCAAGGGTATTTCCCGGTTGTTGTGAGGACTTCTTTTCCCGGCCGTTCCAAGGGCACCTTTTCCTGGTTGCTGCGGGTACATCTTTTCCCGGTCTTTGCGAGGACTTCTTTTCCCGGTCGCTGCGAGGACACTTTTCTCGGTCACTGCGAGGAGCGAAGCGACGAAGCAGTCTCATATTTTCAGGAAAGGCGAGATTGCTTCACAAACGAAACGACGAGTTCGCAAAGACAGGGAAAGGGACGAAACGACGAGTTTGCAATGACCCCTTCGTGTTGTTGTTGATCGCTGCAAGCGCAGCGAAGCGGTCTCGTATTTCAAGGGAGTGAGGTTGCTTCGGAGGCGAAGCAACAAGCTTGCAGCGATCCCGGGTGCTTGACCCCTGAAAAGACTGTGCTATAATCACCTGTAGCGAGCGGGAATAGCTCAGGTGGTAGAGCGCCAGCCTTCCAAGCTGGGTGCCGCGGGTTCGAGTCCCGTTTCCCGCTCCAGTTTTATTTTGGTCTACAGTTTCCTCTTCCCCTTCTGTAATGCGAAACAATTTACAACCCTGTAGAGTGCTTCCTCGAATTTTGCGACTGCTTTGTCCAGGCTAAAGTTTAGTGCCGTTTCCCTTCCCCGCTCCTCAAGGAGTTTTCGGGCAGCAGGATTCTAAAGGAGGAAGAGAAGAGCGTACGCTGGAGAGTCAATGTCCCCTGGCTCGGCAAGAAGAGCATTGTATCCCTCCTGGGCATATGTACGGATTCCTCCACAGTCGGTGGCTACAACGGCCATTCCTGAAGCCATGGCTTCAAGGGGAGGAAGGGCAAAGCCCTCATACCACGAGGTGAAAAGGAGAACGGTTGCTTGCCGATAGAGGGAAGCAAGGTTTTCCTGAGTAGGGTTGACAACGAAATGCAAGGGAAATGTGATGCCTTTAACGTCGGGCTTTTGCTGGCAAGCCCAGATGACCTCGAAGTGGGGAAATAGATTCCATGCTTTCTGGAGGGTGAGGAGAGCAATATCGAATCCCTTGAAGGGAAGCATTGGGTTTCCGACGAGAAGAATAACGTTGTTTCCCCTTTTCGGTCCAGGACGATAGAAGCTGGTATCCACGCCGTTGGGGACCACAACTGCTTTTCGTCCGAAGCGAACCCTGAGGATGTGCTCAAGAAGGGGGGAGACTACGATGATGGGCACAGGAAAAGTGTAGGCTTTGTGGAGGAGTTCCCGGATTGGTGAGCGGGGATTGAGATCGCCGTAATCACCGAAGAGATACTCGCTTCCCTGCTCGAAGAGTACAACGGGTATAGGAAGCATCTTCGTCTCTTCGAGTTGCGTGAAGAATCCCACGATGAGAACATGAGGTCTTCGACAAACGGCAAGAGTGGCTGCCCCATGGGGAACAGCGATACTTTTCAGGGTTGGGATATTATCCTTTCCGTACCACTCTGGGAGTTTCTCGTCCTCGTCTCGGAAGATGGTCACGATGCGATGTCCTCGCCGGGAGAGAGCCCTGAGGTACTCAAGGAGCATTTTCATGCCCCCTGTGAGGTGTTTGTGGGGAAGAAGGAAACCAATGGTCAAGGTTTCTCTGGTTCGGCTTGGAGGCGTTTCGAGGAGGAGGTCGTCAAGCGGAAAGCTTTCAGGAGCCCGGGATGGGAAAATCGCAAAAATCTGAGCGCCATTGCTTCCTAAGGGTAGGTAGCGGTAACTAAAATCGAAGTCAATGAAATCGAGAATGTGCCAGCGGCTTCGGTGAGCCTCAAAGGGATTCCCCAAGTAGGAATCCTGGGGAGCAGGAAAACGAGGTGTGGAAACGAGGAGAGATTTCTTGGTGTGCTTCAAGAGTTCTTGCAGGATGGTCTTTCCCTTCTCCTTTTCAAAGTGCTCGAGTACGTCGACGAGAAGAACAACATCGTATACAGGTAGGTGGAGAAGGCAATCCTCTATGGTTTCGTAGAAGATGCAATTGTACACAAAGTCGTGAATTGGATTGCGGTAGCCCGCAAAAGCCTCTACCCCATCTATCCGTATCTCCCAGTCTTCTTTTCGATAGCGGTTTTGGGAAATCTCAAGGACTTCGCGCAAAAGTACACCGTATTTTCCAAAACCTACGCCAATGTCAAGGATGGATTTGGGGGAAACCGCCGTTGCTGCTTCCACAAGAACAGGCGCAGCATGGATGAAACTCGTCGGCATCGGGTTTCGACCTCCTCTTCCCGAGAAAAGATAAAGTTTGATGCCACGATGGTTGGCAGGATATTTCATGTCACCTTGGAGGGAATACAGTCTAAAGTTTCTCTGTCTTACACCGATTATACAAAAGGGGTGGTGGAGTTGCCGATACGGGTTGTCGAAAACATTGCTCCTCCCCTTGAGGAGGACTTCGAGGAGCTTTTGAAGAGAGGAGATGCTTTCCTCAAGGAGGGGGACCTTGAGAAAGCAAAATGGTGCTTTGAGAGGGCAAAAGAGAAAGGAAGGGAACATTTTATTTTATGGAATGGCCTTGGGGTTCTGGCTTACCATCGGGGGTCCTACAAGGAGGCAGAGAAGCTCCTTCGCCGGGCTGTTGCGCTTAACCCCGAGTATGCTGAAGGGTGGAATAACCTCGGAGCGGCGTACTTTGCCCAGAAGAAATTCTCGGATGCCAAGGCGGCTTTTGCCCGAGCTCTGAAGCTCTGTCCTGACCTCCGGGATGCCCAGGAGAACTTTCTCTGGATTTCCCAAAAAATCTTTGGAGCCTCTTTTCCTTCCCTGAGCCTCTGCATGATTGCCAGAAACGAGGAGAAGAACCTCCCCCGGGTGCTCTCTTCAGTCCAGGGGCTTGTGGACGAGATAGTTCTTGTCGATACCGGGTCTTCAGACCGGACTCCGGAAATTGCCCGCTCCTTTGGGGCTCGGGTTTACCACTTTGCGTGGTGCGATGATTTTGCGGCTGCCCGAAATGAGGCACTGAAGTACGCTCGAGGGGAGTGGATTCTTGTCCTTGATGCCGATGATGAAATGGACCGAGGTGACCTTGCGCGGCTTAGGGCGCTCCTTTCGGTTACCGATGCCACGGGGCTTATGCTTCCCATCCGAAGCCCCCTTGATCCTGAGGGGCGGAACGTGATGACGAACTACCTCGTTCGGGTTTTCCGCAAGGACCCCCGAATCCGTTTTCGGCGAAGGATTCACGAAACAGTGGAGGGAGTGATTGTGTCCTTAGGAGGGATAATCCACCGCCTCACCACGATTTCCATCCTCCACCATGGATATAAGGACGCAGGGAGAGTGACCGAGAAAGTCAACGAGCGGAACTTTCGCATCCTCCTTGAGGCGCTTCGGGAAAACCCAAAAGATCCTGATATCCTTGCCTATCTTGGGAAGGCGTATCTCTTCCGGGGGGAGAAGAAAATTGCCCGAGCCCTCTTTGAGAAGATGCTCAAGATTTCCCAGGGAAAGGGCTTTTTAGCCCTTTCGACGCACCTTGACCTGGCCTTTATGGAAGAAGACGTAGAGAAAGCCCTTGAGTACCTGAAAAAAGTTGAGGATATCGACCCGTACCTTCCAGACCTCTGGTACGTGTACGGGAAGGTGTACCAGAAAGGGGAAAAGTGGCAGGAGGCTTTGGAAGCCTTCGAGAAGGTCACCTCTGTGGACACTACAAAGAGTACCTCCCTGATGACCTTTTTCCGGGTTGATGTGGCTGACCTTTACGTTTCCCTTGCCCAGTGTGCAGCCATGGTGGGAGACAAGGATAAAGCAGAAAGCTACGCCCGGAAAGCCTTAGAGTACTTTCCCGATAATCCTGGAGTGCTCAATAACCTTGCAGTTGCCCTTATTGAGAGCGGGCGCTTCGATGAAGCTGAGGAATACTTAGAGAAGGCTGTAGCCCTTAGCCCAAGGGACGGGACAGTCCTTGGGAATTTTCTGCAGCTCCTTGTGGAAAAGGGAAATATTGAAAAGGCTAAAGCCTACCTTCTCCGCCTCAAAGAAAATCTCGAGAACAGGTAAATTAAAAAATTTTTCCCGGAACCCCTAAAGTTTTTGGAAAGCCGCTCGATATATTAGGGTGGAAAGCGAGAAAGGGAGGTGACGAGGAAGAAGAGGAACGTGGTAGGAGTTTAGCGGTGCAGGTCCTTCGGGTGGTTTTCCTTTGTGTGAGGGCATGGATGCCTTGAAAAAAACCTCAGGAGGAGGTTGAAGGAAATGGGTCTTCGGATTAACCAGAACATCACGGCGTTGAATGCCCACCGGAATCTGGTGGCGACAGACAACGCCCTGGCGAAATCCCTTGAGCGGTTGTCTTCGGGTCTTCGAATCAACCGGGCGGCGGATGATGCGGCAGGGTTGGCGATTTCTGAAAAGATGCGGGGTCAGATCAAGGGCCTTGCCCAGGCCATCCGCAACGCTCAGGATGCCATCTCGCTCATTCAGACAGCTGAAGGAGCGCTGAACGAAACTCATTCCATCCTCCAGCGGATGCGGCAGCTTGCCGTCCAGGCGGCAAACGACACCCTTACTTCGGCTGACCGGGAGCAGATTCAGGAGGAAATCAACCAGCTCATCGAGGAACTCGACCGCATCGGCAACACCACCGAATTTAACACCAAAAAGCTCCTCAATGGCGAGGCAGGGTATAAGGTAACGGCACTGAATGGTTTGGCAATCAATGGAACTGTAACGGTTAATGATAGTTCGTATGATGGT
>JACIZN010000114.1 GCA_014359405.1 Candidatus Caldatribacterium sp. | reverse complement strand
CAATGCGGCAGGAGGTCTCAACCGGAACATGCGTCGTGGGGACCTTATGATTATTACCGACCACATTAACCTCCTTGGGGATAATCCTCTGCGGGGACCCAATGACCCGGAACTTGGCCCCCGTTTCCCGGATATGTCCGAGGTGTACGATAGGGAACTCCGAGAGCTTGCGCTTCAGATTGGTCTTGAGCATGGCATCTACCTCCATCAGGGAGTGTACGTTGCTCTGCCTGGGCCGAGTCTTGAGACCCCTGCGGAGTACCGTTTCCTCATAAAAATTGGAGCTGATGCAGTAGGTATGTCCACCGTTCCTGAGGTTATCGTGGCAAAACACGCGGGAATGCGGGTCTTTGGCATTTCCTGCATTACCGACCTTGCTATCGATGGAGTGGTTGCGCCTTTGAGTTTCGAAGAGGTGGTTCAGGCGGCTAACGAAGCGCAACCAAAACTCACCCTCATCATTCGGGAACTCGTTCGGAGGATGTCCCTATGAGTTTTTCAGGAATCCTCCGGGTTGCTCTTTTTGCCATGCTTCCGGTAAGCGAAGTTAGGGGAGCGCTTCCGTACGGTGTTTTTGTGGAGAGGCTTCCCCTTCCTCTTGTTCTCTTGGTTGCGCTCCTTGCAAACATCGCCCCCTTTTTCCTTGTCATGTACTTTGTCCCACCTCTTGTGCAACTCCTCCAGGGCATTCCATGGTTTCGACGTCTGTGGACATGGTACACCGAAAAAGCACAGAAGCGATTTCTTTCCTACAAGAAGTATGGAAAGTGGGGCATTCTCCTCTTTGTAGGTGTTCCCTTACCCTTTACCGGAGTATGGACGGGGACGCTTATTGCCTTTCTTGCCGGTTTTCGTCCCTGGGAGGTATTTCCCTTTGCCTTAGGTGGCCTGGCGATGGCAACAGGCATTGTAACGCTTCTTGTTCTTTTTGGTAGGGGAGTGTAGGGAAAGGAGATGGCAATGTTTCTCAAAGCAATTGAGTGGAAAGGTAGAAGTCTTCGATTCCTGGATCAAACTCGTCTCCCCCGGGAAGAAGTCTATGTCGAGACAGAGGATTACCGAGACGTCGTTGAAGCGATTAAGATGCTTCGAGTTCGGGGGGCTCCGCTCATCGGTGTCGCAGCAGCCTACGGGTTGTGTCTTGGGGCTTTGGAGGGACTCAAAAGCGAGGATTTCTTCTCCTTTCTTGAGCAGGTGGATTTGGAACTCCGGGCAACACGCCCTACGGCGGTGAACCTTTTCTGGGCCCTGGACCGCATGCGGGCTATTTGGTCCGCCCAGGAAACCTCTTTGGACTGGGAGGAGATAGTCAACCGTCTCATTGCTGAAGCCCGGGCTATAGATGAGGAAAATGCTGCCACCTCAGAGCGTATTGCCCGCTTTGGAGCCGCACTCCTTGAGGATGGAGATAGGGTTCTCACCCACTGTAATACCGGGCCTTTGGCCTGCGGGGGTTGGGGTACAGCGCTGGGGGCGATTCTCTGGGCGGTGCACAGAGAAGGAAAGCGACTTACGGTGTACGCCGATGAGACCCGTCCACTCCTGCAGGGGGCTCGCCTCACCACCTTTGAACTCCAAAAGAGTGGCATTCCAGTTACCCTCATCTGCGACAACATGGCCGGATTTCTGATGTCCCAGGGGCGTATCACTAAGGTTATTGTGGGAGCGGACCGCATTGCCATGAACGGAGATGTGGCAAATAAAATCGGAACGTACACTGTGGCTGTTCTTGCCCGCCACCACGGGATTCCGTTTTACGTCGCGGCTCCCCTCTCGACGGTGGATCCCAGGGCAGAAAGCGGTGCCGATATTCCCATAGAGGAGAGGAATCCTCAGGAGGTTACGACTTTTGGAGGAGTTCCCGTTGCTCCCCTGGGAGTTTCGGTTTGCAATCCTGCATTCGACGTTACTCCTTCCTCCCTTGTGAGTGCTCTGGTGACCGAGGAGGGAATTCTCCGTCCTCCTTTTGAGGAGAAGTTGTGGGCTCTAAAGCGAGGCAAAGGAACTTGATGTGTTTTGAGGGGAGGAGGGAATATGGGTAAGCAAGAGTACTTTCTGGTTCTTGACTGTGGAGCAACGAGTATTCGAGCCGTAGCCTTGAGCCCGGAGGGTAGCATTTTATCCATTGCTTCTTTTCCCAACGCTCCAAAGCGCGAGAAGGGTTCGGAGCACTATCTCATCTGGGATCTTGAGGAGATCTGGGCAAAGCTTTGCCAGGCCACACGAACGGTCATTTCCTCGGTCGGTCAGGAGGTTCGGGCGGTTTCGGTGACAACTTTTGGAGCGGATGGAGCACCCGTGCGGGAGGATGGAAGCCTCACGTATCCCGTCATTTCCTGGCAGTGTTCTCGAACAGAAGGTTGGGCGAAGAGAATTGTGGACCTTGTAAGTGCTCGGGAAATTTTTCGAATCACCGGTTACCAGGTTATCCCCTTCAACACTCTTTTTAAGCTTCTCTGGCTTCGAGAAAACGCTCCTCAAGCACTGGATGAGGCAAAGTACTTCCTCATGATGCCGGGACTTTTGAATTTCAGGCTCACCGGAGAAATGACCATGGACTATACGGCTGCATCTACGACGATGATGCTCGACATCCGGGAACGAAAATGGTCGGAGCGGCTCCTGTCCTTAGCCGGACTCCGTTCTGATTTCTTCCCCCGAATGGTGGAAAGCGGAGAGGTTATCGGGACGGTTACCGCAAAGGCGAGCGAAGAAACGGGAATTCCTGTGGGGACTCCGGTAACTTCTGCCGGGCATGATACGCAATTTGCCATTGTTGGGTCTCTGGCGGAGGACAGAGAGCTCATTCTGAGTTCGGGCACCTGGGAGATCGCGGCCATTCGAATTCCCTTCTTCCGGGATTCGGAGGTGGCTTTTGCAACGGGCATGCTTGTGGAACTCGACGCCGAAAAAGGCTTCTGGAATCCTCAAATGCTCATGATTGCTGGAGGCGTTGTGGAGTGGGTTCGCCGGAACTTCTTTGCTGACTGCAAGGATGAACAGGATATCTACGCACGCATTATTGAGGCTGCCTCTTCGGTTGACCCCGGAGCAGAGGGAATCTTTTTCGTCCCTTCCTTTATGCCCTCGGGTCCACTTAAGCCTTACGGGACAAGGGGGACCATTCTTGGGCTTGGACTTACGACCGATCGTGCTCAAATTGCAAGGGCTGTTTTTGAAGGACTTTCCTTCCAGCTCCGGCAAGCTGTGGATGCTCTTTTTGAGGCCTTTGGCTTTCGCCCGGAAAGAATTGTGGTTGTAGGAGGAGGATCAAGGAATGCTCTCTGGAATCGTATCCGAGCCGATGTCTTGAACCTCCCGGTTGTGGTTACTTCGTGTGAGGAAGCCACAGTTCTTGGAGCGGCGCTCTTTGCGATGGTGGGAATAGGGTATGCAAAAAGCCTTGAGGAGGCGAAAAGAAACGTCGTCCGCACAACTCGAGTCTTTGAACCCTCTCCACAGAGAGCAATCTATGACGAGCTCTTTGAGCGGTACACGAGGATTCCCCTTCTCCTTGAAGCACACTACAGAGGGTAGAAAGGTGGTTCCCCTCACTTGGGGGAACCACCTGTGAGGTACCGTTTGGCGATGTCCTCCACAGTACCCACAATCTGTCGGCACTTTTCCCGAAGGTTTTCTTCCCGATACCTTCTGAGGCCCTCTTCGGTGTTGAGACGGACTCCGATGAGACCAAAGCAGTCGAGGCGTCCGAGGCTCTGCTCTACCTCTTGAAGGAAGGACTCAACAAGGAGGTAGAGCCTATCTCGAGTGTCCTTGTCCTCCGGGTTTTCTCTTCCGAAACGAATCCCAAAAGCCATGACCGCTCCGGTAACGGCGCCACAGATGTTACCGGTGTGTCCTATCCCTCCTCCAAAGCCCGTAGCGATTCTGGGGATGAGAGGATTTTTTACCCCAAGGTCCTCACAGAGTCCGAGAAGAACCGATTCCGCACAGTTGAATCCTTGGCGGTGATAGTCAATGCTTTTTGCCATTCTTTCACCCTCTTTTCTCTCTGAGGAGCCTGGCAGTTTCCCTGGCCACCATGAGTTCCTCCCAGGTTGGAATTACCCAAACCTCGCATGGTCCACGGCCGATTTTTCCCTCCTTTCCGCTTACAGTGGCTCTGTTGCGTTCTGGATCAATCTCGATGCCCAGGAAGTTCAGACCCTCGCAGATTTTCTCCCGGATGTATGGGTCGTTTTCTCCGATACCTCCTGTGAAAACAAGACTTTCGATACCTCCCATAAGAGCAGCAAATCCCCCAATGTACTTCTTGACCTGGTAAACGAAGACGTCTATGGCAAGCTTTGCCCGCTCGTTTCCCTCTTGGGCGGCTTTCTCGATTTCCCACATTTCTCCACTGACTCCGGATATCCCGAAAAGCCCGGATTCTTTCGCCAGGATCCTGTTGAGTTCTGTAGGGGAGAGCCCTGCCTTTTCCTCAAGGTACAAAAGCACCTGGGGATCGAAGTCTCCCGGGCGGGTGGACATGATGACCCCACTTTGGGGCGTGAAACTGCTCGAAATATCGAAGGACTTTCCATCTTTAATCGCGCAGACGCTGCAACCGCTTCCAAGGTGGCAAGCTACAACTTTTGCAGAGGAAGGGGTGAGCTGTCTCAGGCGTTCAGCTATGTACCGGTATGAATTTCCGTGGAAACCGAGTTTTTCGAGACCGTACTCTGTACTCAGGGACCAGGGAAGGCCAAAGGTTCGGTGGGCAGGAGGAATGGAGAGGTGAAACGTTGTCTCCAAAACTCCCACGAGGGGAATGCGGGGAACAATTCGGCGGAAGATATCAATGGCTAAAAGGGCTGGAGGGTTGTGCACCGAGGTGACCGAAGAAAGATCCCGGAGAGCCTCAATGACCGTATCGTCTATGTAGCAAGTTTCCTGAACTCTCTTTCCTCCATTGATGAGCTTGATTCCTATAGCATCAAGTTCAGAAAGGTCCCTCAGGTAACCACTTTCTTTTAATGCTTCGAGCATAAGATGCAATCCCTTCTCGTGGTCAAGATTTGGAACCTTCTTCTCAAGAACTCCGTCTTTCGATTTCTGCTCGAGAAAGGAATCCGGGCGGTAGAGCCGTTTGATGTTTCCCTTAAGGAGGGACACTTCGTTTTCCCCAATGTCGAAGAGTTCATACTTGATGGATGAACCCCCGCTATTCACTGTCAGAATACGCACGTTTCTTCACCTCCTTGGCTTTGAGTTTTTCGAGGATTCGGCAAAAAGCGCATATCTCTTGAGTGGTGGGCATGCCGCACCGCACGCATTCTCGGAGGACTGGGGGGTTGTACTCTTTGAGGAAGTACTGCTTTCCTCTCTCAAGGAACCCAAAGAGGAACATATGCTTTGTTCCAGGGGATTTTTCCTCAAGAAACGATAGGGCCTCTTTGTAGTCAAGGCTTTTTGCTTTTTTTGAGAGAGGGCACCGCTCAGGAACGAAGGGAATGTCGTGCAGTGCAACGTAGTGGAGAATCTCCTCCTCGGTGAGCGTATAGAAGGGTTTTACCTTCCTCGTCATTTTCGGATGAGGACTTGGAAGGTGAGGGTCCTGGTGGGCGAGGTAATCAATGTGCCAGTGGAGGACATTCCCAAGGAGAGTAGCTGCTTCATCATCGAGGTTGTGTCCTGTAGCGTACACTGCAAAGCCCCTTTCTGCGGCGAACCTATTCAGAATGTACCGCTTGATGCTCCCGCAAAGGGAACACGGAGTCCGTTCTCTGAGCCTTCTCGTTGCCTCGGGGAGCGAGCATCCTATGAAGTCGGCAACATCAAGAACTTCGAGGGGAAGGTTATGGGAAAGAGCAAATGCCTCAACCACTTTTTTCGACTTCTCCGAGTATTCCCCAA
>JACIZN010000113.1:1666-5869 GCA_014359405.1 Candidatus Caldatribacterium sp. | reverse complement strand
CCCCTGAGGAACGGAAGAGAGCTTACCGGTGTGACATCACCTATGGTACTAATGTGGAATTCGGCTTTGATTACATTCGTGACAACATGGCCCTTCGCAGAGAAGATGTAGTCCAGCGAGAGCTCCACTACGCCATCATTGACGAAGTGGACTCCATCCTCATCGATGAGGCCCGGACTCCCCTCATCATCTCGGGACCGGCAGAGGAAAACACGGAAATCTACTACAAAATCGACCGAGTGGTGCGCAAACTCGTCCCCAAGGAGGATTTCGATTTTGAAGAGAAAACCCGCTCGGTCTGGCTCACCGAGCAGGGTATCGCCAAAGTTGAAAAGCTCCTCCATGTGGCCAACCTCTACGAGGAAACAGGAAAAGGAACCCTGGAACACCTTGTCCGTCAGGCGCTTCGGGCCCATTACCTGTACAAAAAAGATGTGGATTACGTGGTGAAGGACGGACAGGTCATCATTGTAGATGAGTTCACGGGTCGACTCATGTACGGCCGACGGTACAGCGATGGCCTCCATCAGGCGATTGAGGCCAAAGAGGGTCTCCAGGTCGCCAGCGAAAACCAAACCCTTGCCTCTATCACGTACCAGAACTATTTCCGGATGTACGAGAAAATCTGCGGCATGACTGGAACGGCAAAGACCGAGGAAGAGGAATTCATTTACACTTATGGGATGCCGGTTGTGGTCATTCCAACGAATAAACCCCTGCGCCGAACAACTCTTCCCGATGTCATTTACCGTACCGAGAGGGAGAAATTCGAGGCTGTGGTTCGAGAAATCGAGCGGTTGCACGCTTTGGGGCGCCCGGTCCTTGTGGGGACAACCTCTATCGAGAAGTCGGAGCGCCTGAGCGAGATGCTCAAGAAGCGAGGCATTCCGCACCAGGTGCTCAATGCCAAGCACCATGAACGGGAAGCAGAAATCATCGCCCAGGCGGGCCGAAAAGGGGCAGTGACCATCTCGACGAACATGGCCGGTCGAGGTACGGATATCCTCCTTGGAGGGAACCCGGACTTCCTTGCAAAGCAGAAAATGCGGGAGATGGGCTTCCCGGAACATGTTCTCGTCCGTTTGAGTCTTGGCATTCCCACCGATGACCCGGAGGTCCAGAGAGCTCGAGAAGTGTACCGGGAGCTCTACGCCCGTTTCAAGGAGGAGACCGATAGAGAGGCTGAGGAAGTGAAGGCTCTGGGGGGGCTCCATGTCATCGGTACCGAACGCCACGAGAGCCGGCGCATCGACAACCAGCTCCGAGGCCGGGCAGGGCGCCAGGGAGATCCAGGGTCTTCTCAGTTCTTCCTGTCCCTTGAGGACGACCTTCTGCGGCTCTTTGTGCCAGAGCGGCTTTCCTCAGTTATGATGCGTCTTGGCATGGAAGAAGGAGTTCCCATTGAGCATCCCGTCATCACCCGTCTCGTTGAGGCAGCCCAAAAACGTGTCGAGGGGCACCACTTCAATATCCGGAAGACCCTTCTCCAGTACGACGATGTCATGAACAAGCAGCGGGAGGTCATTTACGCCCAGCGTCGGCGGGTGCTCTTTGAAGAGGATCTCCGCCCCTTTGTGTACGACATGCTCGACAAGGTCCTTGAGGACCTCACGGCAACATATGCCAGTGAACGCCTGTACCCAGAGGAGTGGGATTTTGAGGGGTTGCGGGAGCGCCTGCGCTTTCTTTTTGGGATAGAGTTCCAGGTTCCCGAAGAGGAACGCTTAAAACTCACGACACAGAGCCTTCGGGAGAAGCTCTTTGAGGCTCTGAAAGCGGTGTACGAGCGCCGGGTACGAGAAGTTGGAGAAGAGGTTTTCCGGGACATCGAGCGGTACGTCCTCTTGCGGGTTGTGGACCACCACTGGAAGGACCACCTCCACAACATGGACCATCTTCGAGAGGGAATCGGCCTTCGGGCGGTGGGCCAGAAGGACCCCTTTGTCGAGTACCAGCTTGAAGCTTTTGACATGTTCCAGAACATGGTGGCGGCCATTCGAGAGGATGCCCTGAGGTACCTCTTCCACGTTCGGGTGGTGCCAAAAGAGGAGCGACGGGAACCACAAAGGGTACAGGCGGCAAAAGTTGCTCCAGAGCGGTCCCAGAAAAAGGTGGGCCGGAACGATCCCTGCCCCTGTGGGAGCGGGCTCAAGTACAAGTACTGCTGTGGGAAGAAATGAAAGGAGGAGTCAAAGTGCAGCTTGACCTTTCCGAGGACCTCTCCCTCATCCGGAAGAAACTCGAAGAGATCGGAGGGTATCTTTGAGGAGGAAAAGGTTCCTGAAAGGATAAAGTCCATTGAAGCTGAAATGTCCCGAGGAGATTTCTGGGAGGATGAGAAGCGCCAGTCGGAGCTCCTTGCGGAGTACCGGAAGTACCGAAAAATTTTTGACGAGTACATAGAGCTCAAGAAGCGCCTTGAGGATGCTGAGGAGCTTTTGCATCTTGTGGCACCTGGGGATAGCGAGTACCAGGAGCTCGTTCGGGAGGTAAAGAGCCTCTCCGAGGCGGTAGAAGACCTCGATATTCGACTCCTTTTCCGGAGGGAAGAGGACCGGAGTAACGCCATTGTGACCATTCATTCTGGGGCTGGAGGAACCGAATCCCAGGATTGGGTGGAAATGCTCCTGCGGATGTACCTTCGGTTCTGCGAGCGGAAGGGTTTCGATGTGCGGGTTACCGATATCCTGGAGGGGGAAGAGGCAGGGCTCAAGCACGTTACCTTCCTCGTTCAGGGGGAGTATGCTTACGGATACCTCCGTTCCGAGCACGGCGTGCACCGGCTCATCCGTATTTCCCCCTTCGATGCGAACAAGCGCCGCCACACCACCTTTGCCTTGGTGGACGTCATTCCCGAAATTGGCGAGGACGTGAAGGTGGAAATCAACCCTCAGGACCTCAAGATTGAGACTTTTCGATCCAGTGGCCACGGAGGACAGCACGTGAACGTCACTGATTCGGCGGTCCGCATCACCCACCTTCCCACCGGTATCGTGGTCCAGTGCCAGAACGAGCGTTCCCAGCACCAGAACAAAGCTGTAGCCATGCGAATCCTGCGGGCGCGCCTTTATGAGTACTACCGTCAGGAGCAGATGAAGAAGATTCAGGAGCTCAAGGGAGAGCGTAAGGATATTGCCTGGGGGAACCAGATTCGAACCTACGTGTTCCATCCCTATACCCTTGTCAAGGACCACCGCACAGGTCATGAGACCGGGAACATCGAACGAGTCATGGACGGGGAAATCGACGACTTCATAGAGGCTTTTCTCAAGAAGGAACGGAGTCTATGAGAGTGTACGCCCTTGTTGGTCCCACGGGAACAGGAAAGAGCTACCGGGCTCCTCACCTTGCAGCAGAGCATGGCATTGAGTGCATCATTGACGATGGGCTCCTTATTGTTTCAGGAAAGATTGTTGCCGGAAGGTCTGCTAAGGCCGAGCTCAGCAAGATCAAGGCGGCAAAGGTTGCCGTCTTCTATTTCCCAGACCATCGGGAAGAAGTGCAGCGAGCACTCCGAGAGCTTCGCCCGGAGAAGATTCTCGTCCTGGGAATTTCTCTCCCTATGGTAGAGAAAATCTGCGAGCGTTTGGAGCTTCCCCCACCTGAGGTGGTCTGGGATATCTTCGATCTTGCTCCCCTGGACGAGATTCAGCTTGCTCTCGTTGCCCGGGAGTCAGAAGGTAAACACACCATTCCTGTGCCGCTTGTGGAGGTGAAACGGAACCTGTGGGGGACGATTGCCGATGCCCTGCCGGTGGGGGTGTGGCGATGGTTCTACGCCTCGCGAGAGAAAACGGTGGTCCGTCCACCCTTCAGTTACCTCGGGAAACTTGTGGTGAGCGAAAACGCCTTGCGAACCCTTGTATTCCTGTGCCTCGTCCATACTCCCTGGGTACGGAAGGTCAACGAAATCACCCTTCATCGAACAGAAAAAGGGCTTGAGGTAGAGCTTTCCTGTGTTCTCCAGAATGGCTCCCCTGTTTCCCAGGTCTGCCGTTTCCTCCAGCAGTACCTTAAAGAGCGCATCGAATACCTCACCGGAGTCGAGCTCAAGGCGGTCCACATGGACGTGGAGGAGGTCGTCTTTCTCTCTTGACATTCCCTGAGGTGTCTGGTAGGAAATACCAAAACTCGTGAGGCGGATTGTTATGGCTCGCAAGACCATTGAGGAACTCCTTGCAGAGCTCAGGGAGAAAGAAATTG
>JACIZN010000113.1:0-1656 GCA_014359405.1 Candidatus Caldatribacterium sp. | reverse complement strand
AAGGCCATCGAGAGGCAGCACCAGAGCGGAAAACTCACCGCCCGGGAGCGGATTGCCCTTCTCCTTGATGAGGGGAGCTTCGAAGAGGTGGACCTCTTCGTGGAACACCGCGCAGAGAAGTTTGGTATGCCTGAAAAGAAGCTCCCTGCTGATGGCGTGGTGACAGGGTTCGGTACTATCGACGGTCGGGTGGTGTTCGTGTACTCCCAGGACTTTACCGTTATGGGTGGGTCTTTGGGGGAAATGCAGGCGAAGAAAATCTGCAAAGTTATGGATATGGCTTTGAAAGTTGGTGCTCCTCTTGTGGGGATCAACGATTCTGGGGGAGCGCGAATCCAGGAAGGCATCGATTCCCTTTCGGGGTACGGCCAGATTTTCTTCCGGAACACTCAGGCTTCCGGAGTCATCCCCCAGATTGCGGTTATTGCCGGTCCCTGCGCGGGAGGTGCAGTGTACTCCCCTGCCTTGATGGATTTCATCTTCATGGTTGAAGGTATAAGCCGGATGTTTGTCACCGGACCGCAGGTGGTCAAGGCAGCCACAGGAGAGGAGGTCTCTGCGGAAGAACTCGGAGGAGCCATGACCCACGCGACAAGAAGTGGTGTTGCCCATTTCACCGCCCGAACAGAAGAGGAATGCTTTCGCGAGGTTCGACGGCTTCTCTCTTTTCTCCCTTCCAACAACGCAGAAGACCCTCCTTACGTGGAAACAGGGGATCCCCTGGAACGCCAGGAAGAGCGCCTTCTTCACATTGTTCCCACAAACCCCAACAAGCCCTACGACGTCAAAGAGGTCATTCGGACCATTGTGGACCACGGAGATTTCTTCGAGGTGCACAAGAATTTTGCCAGGAACGTTGTGGTGGGCTTTGCCCGCATCGGGGGACATGTGGTGGGGATTGTGGCCAATCAGCCGTATTATCTCGCAGGATGCCTTGATATCGATTCTGCCGATAAGGCTTCCCGTTTCATCCGCTTCTGTGATTGCTTCAACATTCCCCTTGTGACCCTTGTTGATGTCCCCGGTTTTCTGCCGGGAACAAATCAAGAATTCGGGGGCATTATCCGCCATGGAGCAAAGATGCTCTATGCGTACTCGGAGGCTACCGTTCCAAAGATTACGGTGATTCTCCGCAAGGCTTACGGTGGAGCGTACCTTGCCATGTGCAGCCGGGACCTTGGGGCAGATATCGTCTTTGCCTGGCCGACTGCAGAGATCGCCGTTATGGGAGCTGAGGGGGCGGTGGAGATCATCTTTCGTCGGGAGATTGAGAGTGCCCTTGACCCTGAGAGAGAACGGGAGCGTCTCCTTGAGGCGTACCGCCAGGAGTTCTACAACCCCTACCAGGCGGCACGGCGGGGATACGTGGACCAGGTCATCGACCCGCGCCTTACCCGCCTCAAGATCGGACGAGCCCTCGAGGTTTTCTGGTCAAAGCGAGAAGGACGGAGGGGGAAAAAGCATGGCAATTTCCCCGTATGATGTTGACGTGGGTGTTAAGCCTGAGGTTGTTGCCGCTATTGTGGCAGCTCTCATGGAGTTCCTTGAGGTGGAGGGAACCCCTCGGTGCCGGCCGTATGTGGCACGGAAGAATCGAGCCTGGAAAGATTTGTCGCTCCGGGAAGGAACTCTGCAAGTTCGCTTGGGGAGGTAAGG
>JACIZN010000112.1 GCA_014359405.1 Candidatus Caldatribacterium sp. | reverse complement strand
AATGGTGGAAAGAGACATCCTCAGCCGAGGAATCACTGACGAGAGGGTTATTGAGGCTCTACGGCGTGTTCCTCGTCACCTCTTTGTTCCAAAGGAACTCGAGAAACTTGCCTACGAAGACACACCCCTTCCCATTGGCTACGGGCAAACGATTTCCCAACCCTATGTCGTGGCTCTCATGACCGAAAACCTGAGAGTCCAGGCAAAAGACAAAGTCCTCGAAGTGGGCACAGGCTCGGGATACCAGGCGGCAATCCTCAGCGAGATGGGTTGCGAGGTTTACACAGTAGAAATCATCAAGGCCCTTGCCGACGAAGCACAAAAGCGCCTTGCTGACCTCGGGTACAGAAGCGTTTCCGTCCTCTGGGGAGACGGGTACTTCGGATGGAAGGAACACGCTCCCTTCGATGGGATTATCGTCACTTGTGCAGTGGACCATATACCCCCTCCCCTTCTTGAGCAACTCAAGGAGGGCGGGAGAATGGTCATCCCCGTTGGTCCTCCCTGGAGTCTCCAGAGCCTTCTTGTGGTGGAAAAAACCAGAGAGGGAATCGTCACCCACGACTTAGGGGCAGTGCGCTTTGTTCCCCTGACGCGAGAAAAGCGGGAGAAGTAGAAGAGAGAAAAGAAAGTAGGCGAAAACCGCTCCAAGGAAAGCACTCCAGAGCCCCCAAAAGACAAGGATAAGATGAGCAAGGAGGGACGCTATGACCGAGAAAAAACCATTCCAGGCAAAGACCTCGCTGAAGGTGTTGGGGGCAAATTCTTGTACCTTTTGAGAAAGAAGGGGAAAGGGGAAACCGAGGAGACATCCCAAGATTCCAAGGAAGGGAACGACCAAAAGAAGACTCGCATAGGGTGGGAGTGTCATAAGACCCTGACGGAGAAAGTGAAGACCAAGAAAGCAACCAAAAAGAAGGACAGCATGGCCCTTGAGGAGACTCTGGAAGAAACAGGCACCTCTCCTGAAAACGAGGAAACTCCCTAAGCCTGAAAAGATAAAGAGGGCGATAAGAAGGAGAGAAAAGGAGTATAGAGGAAAACCTGTAAATACCCCGAGGTACGTGAAAAGGGGAATTTCCACGAACATAAATCCCAGACCGGTGCACACTCCCCCAAGGAGAAACCGAAACCGTTTCGGCGAGAAACTCGGCCTCCTCACAAGGGTGGGAAGAAGAATAAAGACTACCGAGAATCCCCCAACAATCACAAGAACAGCAAGTACCGCGAAGAATCCCGCTCCCCCAAAAGGAAGCCACCGCTTCCCTATCTCTCCAAAGGCTTCGCCGAGACCCCTGAAAGCGAGAAAGTTCCCAAAGTATGGCCGATTGTCTCGAGGAGGCCCCAGGTCAAAGAATGCATCAATTTTTCCTTTTAAGGCTTCACATACCGACCGGTAGTATCGTCTCTCGGTCTGAAAAACCTTCTCCATCTCTTCCTCTGGCCATGGCCCATACACGAGATCAAAGGAACGTTCCCGAACGTGATGGAAAATTTGGCCCTTTTCTTCTTCAGTCCAAGGCGTTTTCTTCACAAGGGCCAAAGCAAAGTCCAGGCTCTTCACTACAATGAGCTGTTTCCTAAGCGATTCCTCTCCTTGGGCCTCCCGGAGAAGGAGAACAAATTTCGGAAGAACTGAGGGAGGATTCTGGAGAAAGAAGGAGAAAACTGCAACTCCTTGAGAAGTCAGGGCCGCAAAGAGGTCCCTCACGCCCTCAACCGTAAGGAGAAAGTCCTCTTCAAAGGAGAAACTTCCGGGGAATACCGTAGCCCTTCCTACTGGAATTCGAACAAGAGCTATGTCCCAAAAGGACTTCCGGGAAGTGATGAACTTTCGAGGAAGAGCAACATGCACCTTGGCAGGAAAGGAAGGGACGTAATCCCGCAAAAAGGCAGCGAAAAGCGACGACCGGGTTACAAAGTCAATACTCTGGGCTCCACAAAAGAGCGCTGCGTACGCCGTAAAGCCTTCTCTTTCCTCAACAACGAGAACTCGCTCCGGCCTGAAAACCGAAAAGGGGAGAGCCACAAGGAGATGCTCAGAGAAGGAGGGTTCAATCGTTCGAGGAAAAGAGGAAACATGAGCGCGATCGTGTACGAGGATGAAACTTTCTGGAGGAACACCCTGGAAAAGAGGGCTCAAACCCCAACCAACTCTCTGGTAGGGCGAGGAGAAAACCTCAAGGCACTCCACAGGATTTCGGTACACCTGGAGGAGCTGGGTCTTTGGAAGAGCAAGAAGCGCCCGAGGGGGGGAATAAGGAGAAAGGAAAGGGCGAAGCGGAAGAAAGAGAAAAGGGACGAGTCCAAAAACAAAAAAACGCTTCCTCCCTCCGAGACCGAAAAGAGCAAGGAGGATGACAATTGCAAAAAGAGTTTGCATCTCATTCCTCACAGAGAGAGCAAAAAGCGCACCTAAAACCCCAAGGGCCGAACCGACAAAATTCAGGGCGTAGAAGGAGGGGAAGAACTCAGGAAAGAGCTCAAAAGCAGTTACCTGCAGGAGACCGTGAAAGAAAAAAGGAAGAAAGGTAACAAAAAGAAGAATCCCCAAGTACGCCCACTGGATGGGATGCACGAAGAACTGGTACACATCAAGGGGAAGAAAGAGGAACACAACGCCACTTGCAAGGAGGGCGCCCAAGAAAAAGAGGTGGGTCGTGACTTTGAGAGGGTGAGGACAGTAAGGGGCAAGAACCCCAGAAGCACCATACCCGAGGGTAGCCAAGGCAACAAGGAGTGAGACAAAGTGATGCCCAAACAAGAATGTAAAGAGCCTAAAAAGGACCATTTCATAAGCAAGACACCCGAAGGACACAAAGAAAAGAAGCTGGGCAAGCCTTTTCTTCTCCATTTCTGTCCTCCGACCTTCCAGTATAATATTAGCAAAAAGGGCTGAGGGCGTAATGTCAAAAAAAGAAGTTGTCATACGTTTCAAGCTGCTTACCGAAAGAGCGAAACTGCCCCAGTTCGCCTACGATGATGATGCCTGCTTTGATCTCTTCAGTCCCTGTGATGTCACCATTCCCCCTGGAAAGAGCGCCGTTATCGATCTTGAGATTGCCTCGGAATTTCCCCCAGGGTATGAGGTGGTCATTCGTCCCCGAAGTGGCATGGGAATTCGCCATGGCATTATGATTCATCCCGGAACGATTGACGCCGGTTATCGGGGAAGCTGGGTTGTGCGGCTCTTCAACTTTGGAGATGCTGAGTACCACATTCGTCAAGGCGACCGTATCGCTCAAGGGGCTTTGCGGGAGATTCCCAAGGTGCGCATCGTAGAAGCTTCGACTCTCTCCCCAACAGAGCGAGGCGAGCGAGGCCTCGGATCAACGGGAAAATAAGGAAGGAGGACTTCCATGGAAATTCTCGAACAGCTCAAAAGGGAACCCGTTATCGCCTATCTGTCAATGGAAATTGCCCTTTTCAACGACATTCCGACCTACAGCGGAGGGCTTGGGGTCCTGGCGGGGGACACAGTACGTTCTGCAGCCGATCTCTCCCTTCCCTTCGTGGCAATTACCCTGGTAAGCCGTAAGGGTTACTTCCGTCAGGAAATCACCCCCGAAGGCTGGCAAATCGAGCATCCCATGGAGTGGGAGGTAGAGAAAATCCTGACTCCTCTCCCTCAGAGAGTTACCGTAACCATTGAAGGTCGTAAAGTCACCGTAGGTGCCTGGGTGTACTTCTGGCGGAGTTTCATCGGAAGCGTTGTGCCCGTGATTTTCCTTGACACGGATCTTCCCGAGAACGCCCCCGAGGATCGTTCCATAACTGATTTCCTCTACGGGGGTGATCGACGTTACCGCCTGAAACAGGAAATCGTTCTTGGCATTGGAGGAGCACGTATTTTAAGAGCTCTGGGTTTTGAGGTGCGAAAGTACCACATCAACGAAGGGCACGCTGCCTTTATTGCCCTCGAGCTCCTTCGCCAGAGTCCTCAATTCGATCCAGAACCAGTTCGCGCTCGGTGCGTCTTCACCACCCACACTCCTGTCGAAGCAGGACACGATAAATTTGCTTACGACCTTGTTCAAGAAGTCCTCGAAGAGATCGTTCCTTTCCCCATCCTCAAAAAGTACGGCGGTGAGGATCATCTGAACATGACTCTCCTTGCCCTCAACCTGAGCGGCTATGTGAACGGTGTTGCCCGACGCCACAGCGAAGTCTCCCGCCACATGTTCC
This sequence comes from Candidatus Caldatribacterium sp., assembly GCA_014359405.1. Lineage (NCBI taxonomy): Bacteria > Pseudomonadati > Atribacterota > Atribacteria > Atribacterales > Candidatus Caldatribacteriaceae > Candidatus Caldatribacterium > Candidatus Caldatribacterium oleiphilum. The sequence continues at coordinate 1,739 of JACIZN010000112.1, read as the reverse complement.
CCGGATACGCCATCCACTCTATTACAAATGGTGTCCACAGTTTCGCCTGGACAAGCGAAAGTTTCCGCACGCTTTTTGACCGTTACATCCCTGGATGGGCTTATGAACCGAGCTTCCTCTCCCGAGCGGATATCATTCCCGATGAGGAGGTTTGGAAGGCTCATCAGGAAGAGAAGCGAAAACTTTTACAGCTTGTGAAAGACAAGACCGGAGTAGAAATGGATGAAAATGTGCTCACCATTGGTTTCGCTCGGCGAATGACCGCCTACAAACGTCCCCTCTTCATCTTCTCCGACCTTGCGCGTCTTAAAAAGATCCGCCGAAAGTGGGCCTTTCAGTTCATCTTTGCGGGAAAAGCCCATCCCCAGGACTGGGAAGGAAAGCGATGCATTCAAGAAATCATTCGCCTCTCGCAGGAGTTGACCCCAGATATAAAAATAGCCTTTCTCGAAAACTACGACCTCGAAATTGCCAAAAAAATGGTTGCCGGAGTCGATGTGTGGCTTAACACCCCTATGCGGCCCCTTGAGGCCTCAGGGACAAGCGGCATGAAAGCCGCCCACAACGGAGTGCTTCACTTCAGTGTTCTCGACGGATGGTGGATAGAAGGACATGTGGAAGGAGTTACCGGATGGTCCATTGGGCCAGAAAGCGATGCTGGAAAGACTCCACAGGAGCTCCTTGAGGAAGAAATCGATGACTTCTACAATAAGCTCGAGTACCTCATCCTTCCCCTTTACTACACTCAGAAGGACCAGTGGAGGCAACTCATGAAAAACGCCATCGGCAAAATTGCTCCCTACTTTAACGCCCACCGGATGATGCGCCGTTACGTCACCGAGGCGTACTTCCACCAACCACTCCTTGTGAACACTATCCTTCAAGAGGAAACCGCAAGCTAACAAAACAAAAAAGCCCCGGCAGTTGCCGGGGCTCCTCTTTTCGAGGATCTTAGAGTTTCCTCACCCGCACCGCCTGGGGTCCCTTCGTCCCCTGCTGAACCTCAAACTCTACTGCCTGCCCCTGCTCAAGAGTCTTAAAACCGGTTCCTTCGATTGCTGTGTAGTGAACGAAAACGTCTCCACCTTCATCAGACTCGATGAACCCGTATCCCTTCGTCGCACTGAACCACTTGACCTTACCAGTTGGCATTGAAACTGAAACCTCCTAAAAAGAAAATTAAGGGTCTGCGCAAACCCAAGAGAATAGTAGCACTCCACAGAAGCTGTGTCAAGGAAATGTTTAGGTTCACATCATGTGGGACACTCTACAGTTTACAATTCCAGTATCCCCAAGGTACCCTCAAATGTCCTTTCCTTAAGCTCCGGTGAGACCTCCTGATCATACCAAGATCCGTGCAAACCGAAACACATTCGGCTTTCTCTCATCCCAGAAGCACAAGGATAGTCTTTCGGTCTCCCCCTTACACCCTCAACTTCCCCAGGTACTTGGACCTGTGCTTCCCGTTCTCCCACCACCTGAGGTAGGCATAGGGACCGTACTTCCCAATCATCTTCACCTCCACGTGGGCTCTCCTTGTCTCGGGTTCCTCCATCTCCTTCTCCTCGATGAGGGAGGCAACGTACTCGAAGGCTTCCAAAAGCTCCTCCTTGGTCATGCCCTCGAGGATTTCCGCCAGGTCCTTCCTCATCCCAATCCCTCCTCTTAGGGTACAATTCTTGGCTATAGTGTACCCTAAGAGAGGAGAAGTATCAAGCCTTTTTGGGGAAAGTCGATTC
>JACIZN010000111.1 GCA_014359405.1 Candidatus Caldatribacterium sp. | reverse complement strand
AATCCTTCTTCGGGATGCCATAGGGCTTTCCGGAGAGAAGCTTCTTGGCAGGGCCATGATGGAGAAGTTTGGGGGATGGCCTGTCTTTGCCAAATTCTTCGACAACATGAACCCCCTTTTCCACCACGTGCACCATGATGACGAGAAGGCAAAAAAAGTGGGAAGACTTGGGAAACCCGAAGGGTACTATTTCCCCCCGCAGCTCAACAACCACGGTGGGTACTTCCCCTACACCTTCTTTGGGCTGAATCCGGGAACAAGGAAAGAAGACGTCATCCGCTGTCTTGAGATGTGGGACAAGGGGGACAATGGCATCCTCTACCTCTCTCGGGCGTACAAGTTGAAACCGGGAACCGGCTGGATTGTGCAGCCTGGTATCCTCCATGCCCCTGGGTCTTTGCTCACCTATGAGCCTCAGAAGGCTTCCGATGTCTTTGCTCCCTTCCAGAACATCGTCTGGGACCGCTTCATTCCCTGGGACCTCGTGGTCAAGGATGTTCCTCCAGAGCACAAAAACGACCTCGAGTACATCGTGAGTCTCCTCGACTGGGAAGCGAACACGGACCCGGACTTCTTTGCCCATCACTACCTTGAGCCTAAGCCGGTGCGACCCCTTGAGGAGATGAGAGCGGAGGGGTACGAGGAGTACTTTGTGGTCTACGGTTCGGAGGACTTCTCTGCCAAGGAGCTCACCGTGTTCCCGAAGCGAAGTGTCACCATCAAGGAAGACGGACCGTATGGGGTTATCGTCATTCAGGGACACGGGAAGTTCGGTGTGCTCGATATTGAGACTCCAACCCTCATCCGCTTTGGGGAGATGACCAAGGATGAGCTCTTTGTGACCTATGAGGCAGCTCGAAGTGGTGTAACCATTGTGAACGAGAGTGAGACCGAGAACTTAGTCATGTTGAAACACTTTGGGCCTAAGGTGGAGTAGATGGATGATACGCCCATCCTTCACTTTGAGAAGCTGACCAAGCGTTTTCCAGGGGTTCTTGCCCTTGACAATGTGACCTTTTCCATTCGAAGAGGAGAAGTCCACGCCTTAGTTGGAGAAAACGGAGCCGGCAAGTCCACCCTTATCAAGATTGTGACCGGGGTGTACCAGAAAACCTCAGGCGAGATCTTCTTCGATGGTAAGCCGGTGCATTTTGCCAATCCACATGAGGCTCTCCGAAATGGAATTGCAGCAATCTACCAGGAGTTCAACCTTATTCCTGCTCTCACTGTTGCAGAGAACATTTTTATGGGGCACCATTTCGTGAAGCGGCGATTCTTTGTCGATTGGGATCGGATGCGAAAAGAGGCCCAGGAACTCATGCGCTTTCTCGGTGTGGATATCGATGTCGACCAAAAAGTTCGAGACCTTGGAGTCGCCAAAAAGCAAATTGTGGAAATCGCCAAAGCCCTCTCCCATAAGGCCAAGGTGCTCATCATGGATGAACCGACTGCGACACTGGCCCAAAAGGAGATCGAAGGGCTTTTCCGAATTATCAGGTTCCTGAAGAACGAAGGAGTAACGGTTATCTATATCTCCCACCGCCTCGAGGAAATTTACGAAGTGTGCGATAGGGTTACCGTTCTCCGGGATGGTCGCCACGTGGCTACACAAGATGTGAAGGATGTAACCATGGAAGACCTCATTCGCATGATGGTCGGTCGTGAGGTGGTGGAGAAATTCCCTCGGGTTTCCCATGCAATCGGGGAAGAGGTCTTGCGGGTGGAGGGTTTAACGAGGCGAGGGGTTCTTAAGGACATCTCTTTCTCCCTGCGAAAGGGAGAGATCCTTGGCATTGCCGGGATGGTTGGGTCTGGGAGAACGGAGCTTCTCCGAGCCATTTACGGTGTAGACCCCATAGACGGAGGGAAAATATACGTTCGGGGGAGGGAAGCTCGTATTCGCTCTCCCCTTGATGCCATAAACTATGGCATCGCTCTCCTCCCGGAAGAGCGGAAAGTCCACGGTCTTGTGCTTCTACTCTCGGTTCTTGATAATCTTGGTCTTCCTATTCTTCCTTTCGTCTCTGTGCGGGGATTCATCCATGATGGTCGTCTCAAGGCCATAGCACAGGATATGGTGCATCACATGAATATCAAGACTCCTTCTCTCTTCCAAAAGGTTATGTACCTCTCCGGGGGCAATCAGCAGAAGGTGGTTCTTGGGAAGTGGTTTGCCCGCAATTGCGATATTTACCTTTTCGACGAACCAACTCGAGGAATAGATGTCGGAGCAAAAGTCGAAATTTACCACCTCATGAACCGACTCCTTGAGCGGGGAGCTTCCATTATTATGGTGTCCTCTGAACTTCCAGAAATTCTTGCCATGAGTGACCGTATCCTTGTCATGCGGGAAGGAAGGATTGTTGGCGAGCTGTCCCGTGAGGAGGCTACCAAAGAGGTAATTCTGCGGCTTGCCCTTGGGAGGAGAGAAGAGTATGCCAGTGTTAGCTGAGGAGAAAACTACTCAGGTTTTTCAGAAATTCTTCATCTTCTGGGATAGGGTTGGCATTCTCCTTGCTTTCATTGTCGTCTTTGTGATGTTTGGGGCATTGACCCCCGTATTCTTCCACCCCCTCAACATCCTCAACGTTATCCGGCAGGTATCCATCATTGGGGTTATTGCTGTGGGCATGACCTTTGTCATTCTCCTTGGAGGGATTGACCTTTCGGTTGGTTCCATCGTGGCCTTTACGGGGATTATCGCTGCAGGATTTCAAGTGAAGTGGGGTGGAAGTTTATTTCTCAGCATTGTCGTACCACTCCTCATCGGTGGAGGCATTGGTTTTCTCAACGGCTTCATATCGACAAAGGGGAAGCTTCATCCTTTCATTGTGACCCTTGGGATGATGAGTATTTTCAGGGGTGCTACTCTCCTTGTGGCCCAGGGAAAACCGATTTCGGGGATGAGCCCCGCCTTCCGGTTCATTGGGGCAGGGATGGTTGGACCTATTCCGTTCCCTGTCATCCTCTTTTTGGGGTGCGTGGTTGTGGCAGGGATTGTCCTGAAAAGGACGGTCTTTGGCCGTTACATCTACGCCATAGGGGGGAACGAAGAGGCAGCGCTTCTCTCAGGCATCATGGTCGAGAGGTACAAAATCAGCGCTTTCACGCTCCTTGGTTTCCTCTCTGGATTGAGCGGGCTCATCCTGACTTCCCGTCTGAACTCGGGAGAACTCGTGGCGGGGCAAGGGTACGAACTTGACGTTATTGCTTCGGTGGTCATCGGTGGAACAAGCCTCATGGGGGGAGAAGGAGGGGTTTACGGAACGCTTGTTGGTGCCCTCCTTATCGGTGTTGTCTCCAACGGTTTGAACCTCCTTGGTGTTCAGCCGTACTGGCAGATGATTGTTAAGGGCGTCATCGTTATTTTTGCGGTACTCCTTGATAGACTTAAGCGTCGATTCCGTACATCGTGAGGGGAGGTGGAAGCAGGAGGAGAGAGAACCCCTTTTCTGGACATACCTTGTGCCATACTCTTGAAGGGAGGTTGTGGAAATGAAGAAGATCGTTTTGGGGTTTGTGATTGGGGTGTTCCTTACACTCTCGGTGTTCGGGTCCTTAGCGTTTGGGAAGGACCTCACTATTGGACTGTCGTTTCCAAGTCTCTCCTTCGCATGGTTTGCCTTTCTCGAGCAGGCGGTAAAGGACAAGGCTGCACAGCTTGGAGGTATTGAAGTTATTTCCCTTGAAGCGGAGAACAACGTCTCGAAGCAGATTTCTATCATTGAGGATATGATTATCCGGGGAGTGGATGGGGTTCTGCTTGTTCCCATTGAAGTTGAAGCGGTAATTCCAGCCATTGAGGCTTTGAACAAAGCCAATATTCCTGTTGTCACCGTAGACCGAAGAATCAAGGAAGGGGCACCGGTGCAAATCCTCTGCCACGTAGGCGCAGATAACGTTGAGGGTGGGAGAAAGGCTGCAAAGTTCATCGTTGAGAAACTCACGGAAAAGTACGGAGAGCCGAAAGGCGTTGTCATTGAGCTCACCGGGACCCCCGGCGCCGGACCAGCTATTGACCGAAGCGCAGGATTTAACGAAATCATGAAGCAGTACCCCAATATTGTTGTGAAGTCGCAAACCGCGAATTTCCGTCGTGAGGATGGCATGAAGGTCATGGAAGACTTCGTCATGAGCACTCCACAGATTGATGCTGTGTTCGGTGCCAATGATGAGATGATTCTTGGAGCCATTCAAGCCCTTGATGCAAGCGGGAAGTTTGATGTCAAGGAAGTCATAACAGTTGGATTTGATGCTCTTCCTGAAGCCCTGAAGCTTATTGAAGAGGGAATCCTTGATGCAACTATTGAACAGTTCCCAGGGAAACAGGCGTCCACAGCTTTTGAAATCCTTGTCAAGTACCTCAGAGAGGGAGTGCAGCCCGAAAAGCCCCTCGTCTACATTGAGCCAAAGGTAATCACGAAGGATAACCTGAACGAAGCAGAAAAGAGCTTCTGAACCTTAAGGCCCCGGATAAGTCCGGGGCCTTTTTTCAGAGGATTTCCCACTGTATCCCCAGAATCTCGCACACCATGATGAGCTCGTCCACGTAGTCGCCGTACACAGCATGGATGTGGTTGCAAGGGAATTTCTCGATGAAGCGTTCGATGGAGGTTTCGATACGGCAGAAGGCATGGGGCCATTCAATCTGAGTCCGCTGCATGATTTCCTCATTGGTTTTCTCATCAAACTGCACGAATTCTCCTCGAAGGATGGCCATCCAGTAGGTACCATTCCTTCGACCAAGGCGTGCGAGTGTCACTTTTCCTGGGTGGGCGAGATGGTGTACGGCAGCTCCTCCGGCGGGGAAGTAAAAGCCTTCGGGGTAGAAGATAACCTTGGGCAGATTGTCCCGGTAGTCAAAGCTCCCTCCGGCAAAGTACGTAGCGTGCTGCCCTGAGTTGCAAAGATCGAGTACTTCGTAGTCCTCGTGCCAGTGGCGGACGTCGGCGAAGAGTACAGGTGTACCGGCGAGTTTCTTGAGAATCTCCATGGTGATGGCGGCGTCCATATCTGCTTCAGTTGCGCACACAATGGGTTCCTTCGGGCCGTCAAAGTCGTAGGGGTCGTTGAGGAAAGCCTCGGCAACGTCCATGGTGCAGAAGTTGTTGGTGAGTTCTGGTTGGCCCTTGATGCCACAGAAATCAAGGTGCATCTCCTCACAGAGAGATTTTACGGCGTAGTAAGAGGCAATCTGGCGCTTCAGGATTTCGGGGGTCAGTTGCTTTCCGTCGTAGAGGATTTTCCCAACGTTTTCCTCGCACCACTTGAAGGCGTTTTCAATCTTTTCTCGAGGAATGGTTTCAGCACGCCGGACGATTTCCCACTGGTCGATGTGTTCAACATCGATGCCGAAAACCTTTGCCCAGGTATCTGCTCCAACGGTCGCCGTGTACATCCCCATGGGGCGTCCGCCAAAGCATCCGAATGTTTCTCCCCGAAGAGATTTCACGCATGATGCGGCCCGGATGAAGGTTTGAATTTTTCGAAAGACCTTCTCGTCAGCCACGTCTCCCGAAACCCGAATGTATGGTACCCCAATGTTTGCCAGTGCTCCGGAACTTGCAAGCATTCCCACGAGTCCGGGATACCCGGGGTTAATATTCGAGAGGCAAAGGTATGGTCGAGGAGCAAATTGAGCAGCAAGTACCGTAAAGTGGGGCCAAGACCAAATGGCGTAATTGAAGATGGTGCAGTCCACATCCTCCCGCTGGAGAATTTTCCCGGCTTGCACGGCGGTTTCATTATTCCAGGGGGGCTCAGGAGGTACAACAACTTCGTGCCCTGCTTCCCTGAGTCGCTGTACGAGTTTTTCCTGGAAAGCAAGGTTCATGGAGAGGAGTTCTCTGTGCACATGGGGACGTCCGTCCGAAAAAGTTATTACTCCGACTTTCGCCATGCATACACCTCCCTTTCGGTTCTTCTACTCTAATTGTAAACGAGACCGTGGTTTTTTCAAAGAAGTAAGGAGAGAGGAGGGGATGGAAATTTTTGAAGGCACACCGTATAATA